>JAYWBH010000577.1:0-3954 GCA_043781815.1 Bryobacterales bacterium
CGACCTTGCCGAAGCAGCAGGTGCCAAAGTTTTTCACGCAGGGACAAAGCAATCAGGAGGCCAAATTGTTACGGCTGGGGGGCGTGTCCTGGGGGTCACTACTGGCGGGTCAACGTTGCAAGCGGCCGTGGATCAATGCTACCAAGCTGCTGACCACATGCATTTTGATGGCATGCAGATGCGTCGAGACATTGGTCAAAAAGGTCTGAAACGCTGGTAATTGTTGCCGCGTTGACGATCCGCAAGCCAAACAATTGCCATCGCCACTACTGCTCCAATAAAGCCCAAGCCCATATCTTTTTGAGCATCCCAAGGGTCATTTTGCATGCCCACAAACGCTTCCCCAGCTCCCGGCGAAATGATTGAGGCAACAATTGACTCGATGATTTCGTAGATAGCTCCAAAAGCCAGGGATGCTTCCATTGGCAACCAGTACAGCCAGGCGTTGCGTATGCCGGTAAGATGCGCAAATGCTTCCATCATCGGATAACCCAGGAACAGGCCGAAGACAAAGTGCATCACCCGGTCATAGTGGTTGCGCGTGGTGTGAAACCAAACCTTCATCCACTCACCTAAAGGGACGTCAGCATACTTATGATGGGCACCCCATTCATGGCAACAGAGGTAGAAGAAAATGAGTAAGTAAGAACCTCGCGAAAGCGGCACGCGGTAGTAACTCAAGGTTAAAGCAACGACCAATACCACCACTAACAGATTTTCCAGATACCAATCGAAAACCATGGCCGGATGGTAGGCTGAAAGCGCCATCACAGCCAACATTGCCGCGATAAGGAGCTGCAAGAAGCGGTTCTCGCGAAAAGGAATTTGAGAGGATAACACCTCGCCAGATTGTATCGTAACCGAACCTTGTACATTTTCGACGGATCTCACCCTGCAAATGGATGAATTGTTGTTGTTGCGTCGGCAAAGAGATTTGCCAATCAATATTGCTGCCAATTCGTCGTGCGACTACGTGTGCGATTTGAATTGGCCATTAGAGTGCAATGGTACACAGACGTAACCCAATCTATTAGTCAACGCAACTTCCATCTTACGAGAACCGCAGGCCGAACCATCTCATGCCCTATAACTTTCCCACTTACAAACGGAATCAAAAAACCGCTACATTGTAATTTTAATTATAGGGCTTTTCTTGGGCAAAATATTTATATTTTGAAATATGTGATTTTGTTCTTGACTTTACCCCCCCCCAGGAGTACTCTTCGGGTATCAAACGGTTTATTCGTCAACCGAAGAGGAAACGAAGTCGGAAACAATTGCGCTATGGAGGCACAATCCCCAATGATTTCAGCACGCATCCGCTTCAACATTTCTCGTTTTTCAATATGTGTTTTTGTAATCCTATTGTCATCCAGTTTGCCGGCACAACCCGTGTTTTATGAGGATTTTGAGCTTAGCAACGATTACACGTACGCTGCTCCATCCAGTAATGCGGTGTATCCGGAAGGAACGTATACGATTGCGACGAACCCATCCCTGGTGCATCCTTTGTTTTATTCATTTGGAGATCATCAAACGGGCACCGGTAAGATGATGATTGTTAACGGAGTAGCCAACACGTTAGTTTGGGGAAGGACAATTTCAAATCTTGTGCCGGGCAATGCATATTCAGTTGCTGCCTACGCCGCTAGCTGCTACCCTACAAATCCTGCCGTACTCCAGATGTCCATAATTGGCCAACAAAGTTCTCAAGTTACTCTTCCTGCGAATCCTGGTACGTGGACTGTTGTAACGTTGTTCTTTGTTGCAAATTCAAGTTCTGTTGTCCTGAACATTCGAGATACTAGCTCAATCGCTGGTGGTAACGATTTTGCCCTAGACGATATCACAGTAACCAACACATCGGACAATGTAGTGACTTTTCGGGAGGACTTCGAGTTATCGAATGACTATATTTACAAAGCGCCTTTGAATAACACCGTTCTTTATCCCGAAGGGACCTACACTATTACAACAAACCCGCAATTGGTGCACTCGCTCTTCGCATCCTTTGGCGATCTTACGACCGGTACCGGGAAAATGATGGTGTTAAACGGAGTATCAAATACTTTGGTGTGGGGACATAAAATCGCTGGATTGCAAGTAGGGACTAGTTACACTGCCACCGTTTGGGGAGCCAGCGCTTTCGCTACCAACCCCGCGATCCTTCAATTGTCCTTGGCTAGTGGAGCAACTGGTTCATCAGTAACTCTTACCACAGTTGGCCTCTGGACCCAAATCTCGCTTACGTTTACTGCTACTTCAAGTACAGAGACTCTAAATCTTCGTGATATCAACGGCACTGCAGATGGAAATGACTTCGCGATTGATAATATCGTTGTGGTCGGAAATGGAGCTGCCTTTTGTCCGGCATGATAGGGGAAATCAAACCCATAGCAAGCTTGTTTTCATAATAAAAGGGAAAAATAAATGACTCTACAATACACGCTAAAACGGCTTACGCTGCTGGCGGCAGTTTCACTTGTCATTCTACTCATCACTTCGAACCTAAATGGAAGCGGTGGGTTGCTTACTTTGCTATCTATCAACCAAGTTACCAATCCTCCCGCTTCGGCCGCCAGCTATCGGTTTGAGCCAAGCACCGTATCCAATCTTGCAGGGGGCTGGGTTACCAGTTGGGACGACCTCGGAACCACGCGGGGAAATGCGAACAATCCAAAGGCCTACACCAGTTCTTGGAATGGTAGTAATTGGTCAGCACCAACAGAGCATCGATCTCCTGCCAATGGTCCGTACCTATGTGCTGACGTGCCATTAGGCGATCTGTACACCTACTGGGACTCAGGAAGGAATAAATTCTTGATGGTTGCTACTGAATTTGGCACTGTTGTTCATTGCATTTGGATACGGTATTCAACTGATTCAACAGGAAGTTCGTGGCAGCCATTTCAATTAGTAATGAAAGGCAATAACACAGGTCCCATTGCGTGGGATTTCCCATCCGTGACGGTGAGTCAGACCAACGGCAGAATTGTAGTAGGTGCTTCCAAATTAGTTGCTGAAAAAAATGTCGGTTATTACACTTCATTTTCTGACGATGGCGTGAATTGGAGTTGCCCTGTCTCGGTCAACGGACCTGCGGGAGGGGCGGTGAGCAGAATTGTAGCTTCAAGTTCCGGCTTCCATGCATTTGTTCCGCTTGACGACACATCTCAAAACATGCGTACGCTTCAGCATTGGTTTTCAACAAATGGCACTTCATGGTCAGCACAGTCGCCAATCGCAACCCCCTACGGTATACCGCTGCTAAGCTCTGACACTTTCATTACTACTGTTGATGGGAATCAAAATACAGTTACCGGAGGCTTAAGTTTTGCCACTGAACTGGATGTCGCAACCTCCTCTACCTTAGGCTGGGTTATTGCTTATCCATTGAATATTGCAGGTAAAAATGCCATTAATATAGCAACGGAATTTGGTGGGGGTGTAACTATCACACACACGGATCACTTGTTTAGTCATGGCATTACAGCCTCATCTGCGGGTGACTGGTACCTTAAGTATCAAACATACCAGGCCAATACCAACTTTCAGTATATTCAAGAAGGCGTTGTCTACAGGCCCCCAGGGTCCAATCCCGGATATCTTGGGGCTATACTTCAACAAAATATTGACCTGTCGCTTCTCTTCTATTTTGACAGTACCGCTGGACGGTGCCGAACTTCAAAGTGTTTCAGTAGCGGGGATTACTTCAGACCAGCAATGGATAATCTTACAAAAGCATCTATCCCGATGATTTTGGGTGGAAGTCAATTTACAAATCTTCACCAAGCGCTCATCATGGATCCAGCAGTGTCGAACCTGCCCCAGTTTCTTCCGAAGATTGAGGTTTTAGGGAATGGCGCAAACCTTCTGGCCAAAGCGGTTGTCACACCTGCGCATGCAAAGCATATAGAATTGGGACAGTTCAAGTTTAGAGTGTCTTCGTTCAAC
>JAYWBH010000578.1:0-11816 GCA_043781815.1 Bryobacterales bacterium
AGGCTTAGCGGCCAGCCAGCAAATCGACTACACTCACCGAGAAACCGGGCAACAGGGGAGAGGTGAGAGCGTCATTCCCTTCCAGCAGCCGGATGCCCGACTTCGTCCGGATTTGCAATTCGCCATTGTCGTGATCCAGCAGCCAAACTTCCTTGCTACCGGCACTCAAGTAGTCCCGCACTTTGCGGGTGACGTCCATAGCGTGTTCAGAAGGCGACAGTACTTCGACGGCGATGTCCGGCGCAAAGGGCACGGGGACGCTATAAAGATCCAGTTGCTGCCAGCGTTCGGCGAGAAACACGGAAAGGTCCGGCTTACGCACCGTGTCGCTGGTAATGCGGCAATCTGTCTCGCTTGCTGTGCCGCCAATGGGGTTCTGGTCGAAGTAGTTTCGCGCCAATTGGACCAGTCTGTCTCGGATCACTGCATGCAAAGGGATCGCACTAGGCAAGGGAATCAGTTCTCCATCCACCAACTCATAGGACTCGTTCTCCGCCGTTTCCATGTGGGCGAATTCTTCAGCGGTAATCAGCGTTTTCGTGCTCATGCGCTATTCTCCTTTGCCGGGGACACTTTCCATCTTAGCGCAGGGCCACAAAACCTGCCCTCAAACCATCGCTCGGAAGAATCATTCGACGAAATTGTCGAAGCCGCCCAGGTCTGGAAGAACAAGGACATCACCGTGGCAACGGTACAGAGGAACGAATAATGCGGATTTTACTCACACTGATTTTGACGGCGGTCGCAGGCGGCGCGCAAGTTACGGAAGTCCATTGGCAGCCGGTAGGGGACAGTGGAAGCCGCTACGAAGCTCGCGTGGATCCCTCGCTGGTGCCTTTGCAACTGCTGATTCGCACCGCTACCTATCCTGGTGAAATCCTCGCTGATGGCAAGTTGCTGGGACGGACGAAGCACGTCGGTTCAGATGTTTTTGACCTCCCGGCGAAAAACGGTTTGATGCTCACGCTGATCTTGCCCTCCAACAGGCCGTCGCTTGCGGCTTGGACCGGTACTCCGTCGGCGATTCAGACGCGCACCGCACTGCTGCCCAGCGAACGCTTGCGGGATACGCAGCCCGCCCGGTTCCTATGCACAGCTCTCGCTATTGGTGGCCTTTTCTTTGTCATCATTCCGCTTTGGCGACCGAAAAGTGCCGAGTATTTCTGGTGCGGACTCTACTTCATTATGGCGAGCTTTGTCCGGGCGTTTGGCTTCTGTCCGGAAGTCTTTGGGATAACTGAAAGTGAAACGGCGAGACAGTTCCAGAACCTGGCCGCCTTTATCCAGGTGGGGATTGCGTGGCCTGCCTTCTGCGTGTCTTTGGCCCGGGGCCGCCTTGGCTGGCTCTCTTGGGCTGTGATTGCGACAGTGATTACCGGCACTGGCTGGAGCGCTGCGGTGGGCTTTAACTTGGTTGCCGGCTTCATAAGGAACCTTGCTGAGCCTCTTATCTATCTGGATACAGTAACGCGGCGCAACAGTTCCGAAAAGCTGGGAATTCTTCATTGGGCGTTGGGCCTGTTCATGACTGCGTCGATTCTCAGCATGGTCCTTGGGATCAGGAGTAGCGGTGCCTATGCCAACGATCTGTTGCCCCTTGTGCTCAGCTATTCCATCCTGGCATTCATGTTCGCCATGGCGCTGATCATGAACCGCCGCTCAGCGGTGATCGATCAGGAACAAGCGCGGCTCAACCAGGAAATGATCGGGGCGACGGAAGTGCAGACTCTGCTATTGCTGCAAGCGCCGATTCGCGGAGTGGATGCAGTTTACCTTCCAGCCACGGAAGTGGGCGGCGATTTTTATCAGGTCCTCAATCGAACCAACGGAGATAGAACCGACGGAGCGCTCATCGTTCTGGTGGGCGACGTCAGTGGAAAAGGACTGAAGGCGGCGATGTTGGTTTCGCTGGCGGTAGGTATTCTGCGCAATGAGAAGTCATCGTCTCCGGCGGCGATCCTATCCGCATTAAACGATGGCCTGGCTGGCCGTACCGGTGGTGGCTTTGTCACATGCTGCTGCGCGCGTTTCGATGCGGACGGCTCGGTGACCATGGCCAATGCCGGGCATCCGTCACCCTATTGCGACGGGCAGGAAGTGGAGGTGGAGGCGGGCTTGCCACTGGGGATCGCGCCGGGGGTTGAGTACTCGGAATTGGTCACGCGCGGCAAGTGGTTTACGTTCGTCTCTGACGGCGTCGTCGAAGCAGAGAACGCGAAGCGAGAACTATTCGGCTTTGATCGAACGCGTGAGATCAGCGGGAAGCCAGCGCAGGAGATCGCCGACGCCGCCAAGGCCTGGGGTCAGAATGATGACATCACGGTGGTGACGGTGCGGAGGAACGCATGAAGCTTCAGTTAGGCGAGGGGATTCCATACCCGTGCCAGATTCAGCACGAATCCCTTGACCGGCCCTTCTCCCGTCACCAAGGATGCCCCATCAAGCATCTCGGCCTGCAAGCCAGGACGGTAGATCTCAACTTTTCGAGCCTCGGGATCGATCAGCCACGCCAACTGCGCACCGTTGGCCAACCACTCAGCCATCTTTTCCCGGAGCGCACGAATCCGGTCCGATTGCGAACGCAGTTCGATTACGAAGTCGGGACATGCAGGCCAGTACCGGCTGAATACCGCTGGATCGAGGCCTTGAATGCGCTGCCTCAGAATCCAGGCAGCATCGGGCGACCGTCGTGCACCGTTGGGCAATGCCCATCCGGTAGAGGAGTCAAAAGCGATCCCAGTTTCGTCGCCTTCGGCCCAGTTGCCAAGTTGACGGCTGATTTGGTTGTTCCTCGCCCCAGTCAAAGTGTAGGT
Organism: Bryobacterales bacterium; assembly: GCA_043781815.1. Classification (GTDB taxonomy): domain Bacteria; phylum Acidobacteriota; class Terriglobia; order Bryobacterales; family Bryobacteraceae; genus JANXSF01. Next base: position 2,814 of record JAYWBH010000578.1, read on the forward strand.
TTGCCGCATGACGATCAGTTCGCCGTCGGCGGACAACTCAAGTTCAAGGTCAGGATGTTCGGCGCACAGATGCGCAAAGGCTTCGTCGGTCATCGGACCAACGGTCAGGATTGCAGGCAAATACGCCTCATCAACCAGGAACGCCATAGCCCAGAGTGTACCCCAGATCTGGAAGTGTCAAATGGAACCACTATGAACACTGCCTCTCTACTTCAAGTGAGGAGAAGAGTTTGAGCGACCTATTCCTTCTCTTCAATCAGCTCTTCGCAGACAGAGTTCATTTACAAGACAACCGCTTCGGCCAATATCCGGTCTCTAATGTATGGATGAAGACAACTCGATTCCACCAGATCCACTGGCGTGTTCAGCAAGTCTCGAAGGTCGGCCTGCAATCCGCCAAGATCGAAAAAATTGCGGCCAGGGGCCAGATCGTCCAAAATATCAATGTCGCTTTCTGGTCCACTTTCATTGCGCGAAACAGACCGAACAGGCGAACGTTGCTGGCACCATGAATCGTTGCCAGTCGTAGGATCTCTGTCCGTTTAAGAGTTTTCAATGTTTGGAGAGTCATCACGACGCTACTGTAATTGTGCATAAAAATCGAACTAAACCGTGCTGATAGGCTATCCTTCTCTTTGAATATAACGCAACCAATGAAGACGGCCTGGAAGGGCTCTCCCCACTACTCAGGCAAATCATGAAACTATTCCTACTCGCCATTACCAGCACTCTCGTGGCCCAAACCATCGACATCCAAAGCCTCTACCAACCCGCCCCGCTGGCCGGAGTCTGGAAGCAGCACCTCGGAGACGACGACCTGCGCTACGCCGATCCAACCTTTGACGATTCCGGGTGGACTCACATCACCATGCCTCGCCCCAGTCTGCCTGGTCCGCGCGGAATCACCTGGTACCGTTTCCGCGTCCACTTACCCGAACCGTTGCCTGGTGAATCACTTTCTATACTGATCGGGCCGCTATTCCCGGCCTACGAGATTTTTGCAAATGGGCGGAAGATCGGGCAATTTGGCGGTCCTTTGGGAGACCAGTACGGACAACTTTACGCGCGTCCAGTAGCCTTCTCCATACCTCGTGAGACTGACCTTCTCATTGCTATTCGCAGTGAAGATTGGAATCGCGAATATGGTGCTCAATCCGGTTCCGCGCAACGGAGCCTTTCCTGGATCGGCACGGCACCATCCTTAGCGGACAAGGCTTCCGCGTGGCAGTTGCAACGCAAGGAAGGAACCGAACCATTGCGGGTTGCTGCCATCATCCTTTTCGCGGGTAGTTTGTTCTTCATCTTTTTAGCTCTCATACGGCAAAGAGATTTTGAATACTTATGGATTGGAATCTTCCTTATCGGAAATTCGCTCTTCCGATTCGTTCAGTTGGTGCCGGAGTGGCTGGGCAACCCTGATAGAGCCACAGCGGGGTGGTACGCGGTTGCGTTTCTACTTCCCACCACTTTCGCCTTGCTGCTGTTTTGTCAGGCAATCTACAAACTCAACCTTGACCGAATCATCTGGTCGGCTGTTGGTGTCCTTCTGATCGTCTATGCCTCAATGGTCCCGCCAATCGGCGACTGGTTCCGTACTCACCATCTATCATTGGGCATCTGGCAAACCCTTCTTGCAAACCTGGGTGAGCTGACCATTTATTCCAATTTCGCTTGGCGGGCACGAGGTCAGCCAGGGAAGTTTTGGCCCATCCATCTGGCCTTCGGGGTGTACGTCGGAGCAAACTTGGTCTTCTATTCGATTCAAACACTCACCGGACGAGGAGTATCCGGGGGAGGCGATCTGGCGCTCTGGGAAATTGGCCTTCGCTCAGCCATTGTATTTCTACTTTTCGCGATGGGCCTTTATCTCAGTCAACGATCAGCCGCTTCCGATCAGGAGCAAGGACGCCTGCAGCAGGAACTGACTGCCGCCGCCGAAGTGCAGTCGCTAATGCTTGCCGCGCCTTCCGCAGCGAATGCCGATACAACCGTTGAGTCTGTCTATCTGCCGGCTTCAGAGGTGGGTGGCGATTTCTATCATGTGCAGCGCTATCCAGATGGTTCGCAAGTGGCGCTGGTTGGCGACGTCAGCGGCAAAGGTTTGAAGGCCGCCATGCTTGTCTCTGTGGCAATTGGCGCATTGCGACGCGAGGAATCGTCCTCACCCGGTTTGATTCTGAAAGGCTTGAACGATGCGCTGGCTGGCCGCGGCGGTGCAGGTTTTGTGACGTGTTGCTGCGTCCGTTATGCGCCTGGCGGTACCGTAACTATTGCCAGTGCAGGGCATCCCGCACCGTATTGTGGTGGCCGTGAGATCGAAGTTGCAGCGGGGCTTCCGGTGGGGATTGTGGCCGGGTCAACGTGGGAAGAAACTTCAATTACCTTGACGGTGGGTGATCAACTGACGCTGGTGTCCGACGGCGTTGTCGAAGCGGAAAACTCTAAGCGCGAACTCTTCGGCTTCGACCGCACTCGGGACATCAGTGGTAAGTCCGCGCAACAGATCGCCAACGCGGCAAGGGCCTGGGGCCAGAACGACGACATCACGGTGGTCACAATGCGGAGAGTGGGATGAACCTAAAATCCGGCTAAAAGCTTTGCTAATGGTGCGGAAAAACCTGGCAACAACGGAGTGTCCAGAACAGCATCCATGCCGCGCAGAAGTCGAATGCCAGCGTGGGTCTGCACAAACACTTCGCCGTTTTCGTGATCCAACTGCCAAACTTCCTGGCTGCCGCCGGCCAGATATTCAAGGGCCTTACGATGGACTTCTACAACATTCTCACTTGGGGAAAGCACTTCCACTGCTATGTCTGGAGAGAATGGCAAGGGCACTCGTTTCCGGTCAAGGCCCTTTAAGCGACCGGATAGCAGGATGGACAGATCTGGACGGCGGACAAGCCCTTCGTTGATCCGGCAATCGACCCAACCAAGTGCGACGCCGATCGGATTGCTTTCAAAATACTTCCGCAACTGGTGTTCTACATTTTGACGGATCTTTGAATGTATAGGGCTCACGCTAGGCAATGAGACCAATTCTCCGTCCACCAACTCGTAATCCTCGGTTTCCGAAGTGGTCATCTGCGCGAATTCTTCGACGGTCATTTCGTGCTCCTAGGCTATCCTTCCCATTGAGCATAACGCAGTGAATGAAGACGGCAGGCGAATCATAATTTGCACGCGATCCTTACTATGGCTAGACTTGTTCGTACTTCTTGATTACCATCAGTAAATCAGGTCAACATTCCGCACCTCGCAATGTTTCTTGACCCTCTTTGTTCAGATAGTACGCATTATAAAGTGGTTCGTCTAATAACGGCGAAGTGGAATGAAGGAGTTCCTACCTCTATGAAACTTAAATCTCTATTGTTAACACTGTCGACTATTGGCCTATTAATGGGTCAACCGGCTTTGCCTGGTGGCATGCAAAAGTTGGCCACTGTTGAAGGAATTACAGAATACCGGCTGTCCAATGGGCTTCGGCTGCTGCTGTTTCCTGATGCTTCCAGCCCAAAACTGACGGTGAACATTACTTACCTTGTCGGTTCAAAACATGAAAACTATGGCGAAACGGGCATGGCCCATTTGTTGGAACACATGGTGTTTAAACCCACCAAGAATCGTGGCAATATCATCAAGGAACTAACCGATCACGGTGCCCAATTCAACGGCACCACCTGGCTGGATCGCACCAATTATTACGAGACAGTCAACGCCAATGACGAGAATCTGCAATGGGCTATTGAATTGGAAGCAGATCGAATGGTGAACGCCAACATCGCCAAAAGTGACTTGGATACGGAGATGACCGTGGTTCGTAACGAATTCGAATCCGGTGAGAACAGCCCTATGCGAGTGCTGATGCAACGCACCCAGGCCGCCGCTTATGAATGGCACAACTACGGCAAGACAACCATTGGGTCCCGTTCCGATATTGAGAATGTACCCATTGATCGACTGCAAGGTTTCTATCGTAAATACTACCAGCCCGATAACTGTGTTCTGGTGATCGCCGGTAAATTTGATGAGGCTAAAGCACTGGCGCTGGTTGCCAAAAACATGGGTGCCATTCCCCGTCCCGAACGGAAGTTGGACAAGATCTGGACAACTGAGCCAACCCAGGATGGCGAACACACCGTTACTGTGCGTCGCGTGGGAGATGTTCAAATGTTGTTGGCTGCCTACCACATTCCCTCCGGTGTGCATCCCGATTCCGAAGCGCTGGAAGTTCTGGAAACCGTGTTGTCGGACAACCCCTCCGGCCGTCTTTACAAGTCCATGGTGGAGAACAAAAAAGCATCTGGAGTATTTGGTTTCGGCCTGCAAGGTGCCGACCCTGGATTGCTGATGTTCGGGTCACAAGTGCGCAAGGAACAATCTTTGGATGAAGCGAAAAAAGCTATGTTGGCCACGTTGGAAGGCGTGGTGAAAGAACCACCCAGCAAAGAAGAAGTGGACCGGGCCAAGGCAAAGTTGAACAAACAGTTGGAACTGATGATGACCAACTCACAGCAGATTGCCATCAGTCTTAGCGATCTGGCTTCAATGGCCGATTGGCGTATGTTGTTCGTATCCCGCGACCGTTTGCAGAAAGTCAGTCCGGAAGATGTCCAGCGTGTGGCCAAGGCCTATTTGAAGGACGATAACCGCACCATGGGATCGTTCATTCCAGTGGACAAACCGGACCGTTCCGACATTCCCGCCACCCCTGACGTCACCGCGCTGGTGAACGATTATAAGGGCAAAGCAGCCATGGCCGAAGGCGAGGTTTTTGACCCATCCCCAGCCAACGTCGATGGCCGCACCAAACGGGCCACGCTACCAAATGGAATGAAGCTGGTGATGCTGTCTAAAAAGAATCGTGGCAATACCGTGATGGCAAGTATCACGCTGCGTCTTGGCGATGAAAAATCGTTGATGGGCAAAAGTGATGCTGGTTCCTTGGCATGGTCCATGCTGATGCGCGGGACCAAGAATAAGACCCGTCAGCAGATTCAAGATGAGTCAGACCGTTTGAAGGCGCGCGTTAACGCTGGTGGTGGGGCAAACGCTGGATCTATGAATATCCAGACCACTCGCGAGAATCTTGCTGGAGCTATGAAGCTTGCCGTAGAAGTACTACGCGAGCCCAATTTTCCAGAGCGCGAGTTTGACACATTGCAACAAGCCATGCTGGCCAGCCTTGAAGGAAACAAGAGTCAGCCGCAGGCAGTGGCCGGACAATTCCTGGCAAAACACATGAACCCCTATCCTAAAGGCGATGTTCGGGCCGTCCAATTGTTTGATGAAAGTATTGAAGAGATGAAAGCCGCTAAAGTGGGCGATGCCAAAGCTTTCTATCAACAATTTTTCGGACCTACCAAGGAAAGCATCATTACGATTGTGGGTGACTTCGACCCCACTGAAATGGAAAAGTTGATGACCCAGTTGTTAGGGGATTGGAAATCGCCCAAAGGCTTTACACGCGTTCCACGGAAGTACATAAAAGTGGAAGCGATCAACAAAAACATCAACACGCCAGACAAGCCAAATGCCATGTTCATGGCCGGTATGAATATTCCGCTATCCGACGAAGATGCGGCCTACCCGGCATTGATGTTGGGTAATTATATGTTCGGTCAGAACGCCAATTCACGGCTATTTAATCGACTTCGTCAGAAGGAAGGTTGGAGTTATGGTGCAGGTTCCAACTTGGGGGCTGGAACAAAAGAAAACGGTGGTGCCATGCAGGTGTTTGCGATTCTGGCACCTGAAAATCTTACAAAGTTGGAAGCCGGCGTAAAGGAAGAGTTCACTAAAATACTTACCGACGGCTTTCCGGCTGATGAAGTGAGCAAAGGTAAATCGGCATGGCTGCAGGCGCAACAAGTAGGACGCACCCAAGACCAGTCTTTGATGGGGATATTGTCCTCCAATGAATATTGGGGTCGAACAATGGCCTGGCAAGCGGAACGGGAACAGAAAGTTGCCGCGTTAACGGCTGAAGAAATCAATGCTGCCTTAAAGAAGTACATCGACCTGAATGCCTTGAGTATTGTCAAAGCTGGTGATATGAAAAAGGCCGGACTCGAAAAGTAACCACCACTTGGTTGTAATAATACAATCGCCCGGTGAGTAATCCGAATCATCTTAACCGGGCGATTCCCGCGCAGCGAGCCGGAAACGCTGTGCAATCTCAGCCCTCTCGTGATTTATCTGCTTGGACTGTGATCGCTTTAATGCGAAGCGGTTTTTAAGGTGGTAAAGTCAGTTCCCAAGCTGATGAGAATCGCTGCGGCCCGTACTCTCGCAGAGCGGCGGCAGTCTGGGTAAGCCCCTGCCGCTCCAGAGTCTCTAAGTACTCGATCACTGTCCTGGGAGGATTCTTTAGGCTCAGCCGATGCGTTTCGGCGGCGGCAACCACTGCGCCAGGAGCTAGGTCAAACAAGCGAAGAACAAATTCATCTGGATGTTGTGCCTCAATCCCGAACGAGCCAACAACATCGGCTGGAAAATCACGCAGGTTCATAGTGACGATCATGTCTGCTTGTCCGCGAATGGCAGCGGCAAGGACGTGTCTATCATCCGGATCGGGCAGTTCGAGTCCGGGGATCAGATCTTCGTAGCCAGTGACCAACGCGTCAGCGGCGTGTCGATCCATCAACACCCGAGTTCGTTCGAGTTTCTCGCGCGTCAAATCCGACCGCTTTTCCAAAAGAGCGGAGATCCATTCTTCGTGGACATCTGCTGACCACTTGGCGCGAAACAGTCCCGACACCGCGAGATGCATTAGCAGATTCCGCAACTCTGCCGGGTACAGCACGTTCGCGTCATAGAATGCGGTGAACGCGGCCACTTCGCGCTACAACCCCAGTTCTTGATCGTATGCTACGAGCTCGGCAAGCACTGCCCGCCGTTCGGCATCCTCGCAGCGCTTGAAGGCCATGAGGGCTTCGAATCGGACGCGACGGTGAGTGCCCACGCGGCGATATTCGATTTTGCCTTCGTCGAGAAGCTGAATCAAAGAAGGCCTCGAGATATTCAGCATGTCGGCGGCTTCCTGTGTCGTGAGTTCGGCGCGGATCGGGATCAACGTCATCGCGTTTCCCCGCGCCATTTCCTCCAGGATGTGGAGCAGCATCCGTACCGCAGTTGCCGGTAGTTTGACAATACCGGCAGTCGGATCGTCCATCATGCGGAGCTGAAGCGGATCCGCCGTTTGAGCGCGCGCGGCGAGGACACGGCTGGTTTCCTTGGCCAGAATTACTTCCGCCTCAGACGGCAGCGTTGGTGCGAGTGTTACTTGTGCCATCGCTTATTTGCTCCTGAAATAATTCTATCACAATCGAAGCAATCGAAAGTAGACGAAGTATTCGAACTGCCTACCGTTCTATCGTATTTCATCCCGCTTTGTAGGCAACCAAAATTACAGCCCATCACCAGCGTCTATGGGCTGTTCTTTCGTTAAAGCTTGCCCTCAGACAACAACCGCTCATAAATTGACAGCGTCGCCTGCATCCCCGCTTCCAGAGAAGTTCGCTTCAAGCCCGGAATCATCTTCGCCAGCGCGGCACCATCCATTTGGTACGCCACTGGTATTTTGTTACCTGCGCTGGTAATTAATTTAGCTGCACCGGGCCGCATCGCTTCCAGCTTCTGAATAAATTGATCCACACGGATAATGTCCCCGGCAAGATTAAATACATGAGCTCCGGTGAAGCTGTCCAACAGGCAACGATTGAAAATTTCTGCTACGTCAGCCACATACTGTAAATCCATGTGTCCGGTTACGCCCATCTGATACGGTTCGCCCTTTACCACAGCTTTCATCGCTAAGGTTGGCCCAGCCGTTAGGCCAGAGTCCCTGCCCACGCCGTACACCGTCCAGGGCCGCACACCCACACTGGAAATTCCGTTGGCCGAATAAAACACGCGGGCATTGCCTTCATTAGCCATCTTAAAAACACCATAATGGGTGCCGGCGAAAAGAGGATCCTGTTCGTTCAAGGATCGCTTTTCAAATGAATCTTCCGGTCCCCAAACTGCGGAGGAGGAGGCATACACCACGCGCACTTCCCGACCCGCATCCCGCGCACCTTCGAACACGTTCAGCGTTCCAATCATGTCAATCATTCCGCCCGTCACCGGATTCGCTTGACAGAAAGGCATCAACGCCGCAGCCAGATGAATCACATGGGTGATGCCCTCATCTTTCATCAATCCTTTGACGCGCGCGGTGTCCTCAATGTGACCCTCCACAAATCGCACTTTGGCAATTTCACTAGCTGGAACAATATGCGATAGCCGCGTGGGGTTGGGGTTCTTATCGTAAGCCAACACGTCCAAACCACGCTCTAGAAGGCTTTTCACGCACCATGCACCAATACAGCCTTGAGCGCCTGTTACTAGAACTCGCATTCCTTTCCTCTACCGACCGTCTTCTGGAGCTTCGCCCAACGTAGCAGTCACTTTTGTTGATTTGCCTTCGCGGAATACCGTTAATTCAATTTTGTCTCCAGGCCGTTTCTTGTTTAAAGAGCGAGCAATGGAATCTGTCTTGTCGGCGACCTTCCCGTCGATTTCAAGAATCAGATCCCCACCAATACCCAATTCCATATTGCCCACCAAAACTACTCTGCGGGCACCGCGTAAGCCAGATGTTGCCGCTGCTGTTCCTGGCTGCACAGTCTGGATCAACAACCCGCCATCGGGTGGTAATTTCAATGCCTCAGCTAAATCACCGCCCACAAACACCACCTCAACACCCAGCATAGGACGCTTGAAACTTTTGCCAGCCTGAAAATCTTTCAGCATCTCTTTGGCCCGATTGATGGGCATGGCAAAGCCGATACCAATATTGCCCCCAGCCCCGTAAATGGCGGTGTTGATGCCAATCACGTTGCCTTGCGAATCCAGCAGCGGACCCCCGGAATTGCCTGGGTTAATGGCCGCATCGGTCTGAATCATTCCAGAAAGTTCGCGCGCACTTTCATCCCGAATGGTGCGGCCTAGCGAACTGACAAT
>JAYWBH010000579.1:0-11789 GCA_043781815.1 Bryobacterales bacterium
TCACCGGGCAGCTTCGTCAATTTTCCGGTAGGTTCGACGCTGGTTGCCTGCGAAGATTTTGCAGATAACTGCATTCGCCAACCAGGAACCACCACCACATTGGATAGCGTGGCCGATCGGCTAATGTACCGCCTTGCTTATCGCAATCGTGGTGGATTAGATAGCCTGGTGGTGAATCAATCGGTTGATCCTGATGGAACCGGGCCGCGGAGTTCAGCCATTAAATGGTTTGAAATTCGACTGCCGTTTTCGGCCACTCCTGTTCTGTTTCAAAACTCAATCTGGGATCCAGGTGGCACAGGCGACCGCTGGATGGGTTCCATTGCCATGGATAAAATGGGCAACATGTTGATGGGATACAGCGTGGTGAACGCCGATGCGGGGTTGAAACCATCGCTGCGGGTGGCTGGCCGTCTGCGTAGCGATTTGCGCAATCAGTTGCAGGCGGAATCTACCATGATCATTGGTTCGGGATCACAAACAACCAGAAGTAATGGAACGGCACTCACGCGGTGGGGTGACTATACGACCATGCAAATAGACCCTTCGGACGATTGTACGTTTTGGTACATCGGGCAATACTTAGCAAATGACGGCGTATTCAACTGGCGCACACGCATTGCCAGTTACAAATTCAACGGCTGCAAGTAGCTCAACCATCCTGCTGAATCCTGCACGCGGCCCGGTAGAGTTACCGGGCCGATGGTGCATCGTCACGTCAAAAATCCTATGAAACCCTTATTCCCTCTTGCCATTTTCCTAACCATCGCTTCCAATGCTTTTGCCTGGCAGCAACCTACTTCCACATCCACCGACCTGAAGGTTCTACAGGCCGGTAAATTCGCATTATCCAAAGCCGAGTATGAAAAGTTAGTGCTGGGCTTCGACCGGGTATCGGGCGCAACGGTCACCGGGGCCAGTGTGCACGCGCAACAATCAGGCCAGGATGTGGGTCGATTGCTGGCGCTGGTCTCCGAAGCTCAAAAGCGCGGCATTGACAAAGATCAAGCCATGCAATCGCTGATGCGAGTGAGAGGTTATACCATTCTGGCCAATGCTCTGCTGGCCGATTTAGAAAAGCAGATGAAGAAGGATGAAGCCGGTACGCGCGCGTTGTGGGCATCGGAAAAACATAACTACGTGCAGGTGGATGCCCGTCATATCCTGATCCGCTACCAGGGTGTGAAGGTGGAAAAGCCTGGGCTGAAAGGGCTGAATCGTACTGAGGCACAGGCCAAGGCGGCGGCTGTCGCATTGCATGAAAAGCTGATGAAACAAGGCGTGGATTTCGCAGCTACAGCCAAAGCGAATTCCGATGATGAAACAAACGCCCAGTTGGGAGGAGTGCTACCCACTTTCACTCGCGGCATGATGATGTCTGAATTCGAGGTGGCAGCATTCAACCTGCCCAACGGCGGCATCAGTGAGCCGATAAAGACGGTTTACGGATACCATATTGTGCAAGTTGTGAATCGCGGGCCCATGCCGTTTGAAAAGGTAAGGGCAGCATTGGAAAATATGCGTGCACGGAAATTGTATGACGAGATTGGGGCGTCAGGGGTTGAGTTGAGCGATTCCTACTTTAAGAAGTGATTGAGGAAGGGGAAGGAGTAACCCTTCCCCTAACTTTTTAACCTGAATTCCGCTGAGGGTTAAGTAGGACGGGCATCCCTGCCTGTCCTTTTCAGGACGTCGAAATATCATAAAGTGGGCAGCATTCAGATGTAGAACAGGACAGGCCGGGAGGCCTATCCCACTCACTTAATACTCGCTGGTAACCGCACCCTGGGCCGCTGACGATACCAGGCGTACATACTTTGCAAACACTCCGGTCTTGTACTTCAACTTCGGAGCCTTCCATTTGGCTTTGCGTTTCGCCAATTCTTCCTTACCAACTTCCAGCGTGATCTTGCGCTTCTCAATATCAATGGTGATCATGTCACCCTCTTTAACCATCGCAATGGGACCACCATCCTGTGCCTCAGGGGCAACGTGGCCAATCATGAATCCACGCGTGGCACCACTGAAGCGGCCATCGGTCATAAGTGCCACGCTGTCGCTTAACCCTGCCCCAACAATGGCTCCGGTGACGCCCAGCATTTCACGCATGCCCGGTCCGCCCTTGGGACCTTCATAACGAATCACTAAAATATCGCCTGATTTAATCTTGCCCGTGGTCGCTGCGGTCATGGCATCTTCTTCGCGATTGAACACGCGGGCTGGACCGCGATGCTGTTTCTTTTCGATACCAGTGACTTTCAGCACACTACCTTCAGGGGCCATGTTGCCCTTCAATATAACGATGCCGCCCGTCTTCTTGATGGGATTTTTCAACGAATGGATCACCTGTTGACCAGGAGTCTCCTTCACGTTGGCCATTTCCTGCTTGAAGGTTTTTCCGGTGATGGTGGCGCACTTGCCGTCGGCATAACCACCGTCCAGCAGTCGCTTCGCGATCACTGGAATGCCGCCAGCTTTGTCTACATCGACGGCAAAATACTTACCAGCAGGCTTAATGTCTACAAGCAGCGGAGTGCGATTGCTGATCACCTGGAAATCGTCGATGGTGAGCTTGATATCGGCGTCTTTGGCCATCGCCAGTAAGTGCAGCACGGCGTTAGTGGATCCTCCAGAGGCGGCGACGGAGGCAATGGCGTTATCGAAGGCGGCGCGGGTACAAATGTCCCGTGGCTTCAAATCTTTCTTCACCGCGTTCATGATGATGGCACCGCAATCGTAGGCCACTTGATCTTTCCGTGGGTCCACTTGAGGAACAGAGGCCATGCCCATGGGACACAGGCCAATGATTTCCATGACGGTGGCCATGGTGTTGGCAGTGAACTGGCCACCGCAGGCACCAGCACCGGGGCAGGCGTGATCTTCAATTTCTTTCAACTGGCAATCGGTGATCTTACCGGCAGCACAGGCTCCCACCGCTTCAAACACGTCTTGAATGCTGAGTTCCTTATCGCCCAGCTTTCCTGGAAGAATGGATCCGCCATAGAGAACAACAGTAGGAACATTCAATCGCAAAGCGGCCATGGCTGCACCGGGAATGGTTTTATCGCAAGCAACAAGGCAAACCAAACCGTCGAACATATAGCCGCGGGCGGTGAGCTCAATGGAATCGGCGATGAGGTCGCGCGAGACTAGCGAGGCTTTCATGCCTTCGGTACCCATGGTAATGCCGTCGGAAATGGCGATGGTGTTGAACTCCATGGGCGTACCGCCAGCGGCGCGGATGCCAGCCTTGACTTTGACGGCAAGGTCGCGCAGGTTGTAGTTGCACGGCATGGTTTCAATCCAGGTATTGGCAATGCCGATGATGGGCTTGCGCAAGTCTTCATCGGTGAAGCCAATGGCTTTCAACATGGAGCGGGCGGGCGCGCGGTCCCGACCCTGAGTGATGGTATAGCTGCGGAGTTGCATAAGGGAGTTTTTAGTTTATCGAATTGAGGGGAGTGGGTGCTGCTGGCATAAAGTACTCTTCTAACTTAGTCTGAAATCGAAAAGTCTTAAGATCCCTGCTTCTTGACCCTTGGAAGCCGCTTCACTGTTTCTTCAAGTCGTTTCAAAACTTCAGCCTCGCCAGCGTCCTCCAACACCAAACGCCGACGAGCGCTGAACTGTTCGTACACCTCGGCTGCCATTTCATCAGCGATTTCGCGGCTCACTCGACCGGCATCGGGTAGCACATCGCGATCATTGAAACGCAGGAATTCGTCTAGCCGAGTTTTCCAGTCCTTGAGAAAAATCTGCTTGCGGCGGCGTGCCTGATCCTCGGCGAAATCAAGAAACATCACCACAATACGGTTCAACTCCGTAATTTCGTCTTGCTTCAAATAGTTCTTGGCCACCGTTACATCGCCTCTGCGCACCGCGTCGCCTTTCCAACTGGTCAAACCCATGTTGGGTTGTTGAGAGTTGGCACGTTCAGCGATCAGTTCCGGCGCCGTCTTTCCGGTGGCGGCGAAGTGCAGCTTGTTTTGGACGATTTGAAAAACCAGTTGCGTTTCCGTAGCGGCAGGAGCGTAGTCGGCGGCCAGTGCCAGGATATCTCGCACCCGCAAATAAACTCGGCGCTCGCTGGCCCGGATGTCGCGAATGCGCTCCAACAGTTCATCGAAATAGTCCGGCAGGCCAGGGCTTGGATTCTTCAGGCGCTCGTCGTCCATCGTGAATCCCTTCACCAAATACTCGGCAAGGTTGGCCGTAGCCCATTGACGAAACTGAGTACCGCGAACGCTGCGGACGCGGTAACCCACTGACAGGATTGCCGCTAAACTGTAGTGCAGCACCGGACGAGCTACTCGCCTTGAGCCCTCAGATCGAACTATTAAGTAAGACTTAATAGTTCGATCTTGTTCTAACTCGCCTTCCTCGTAGATGGCTTTTAAGTGTAGGTTCACATTCGGAACGGAGGTCTGAAAAAGTTCAGCCAGTTGTATTTGCGTCAACCATATTGACTCATCCTCGAACCGGCACTGGACGTGCGTGCGACCATCCTCTGTTTGATAGAGGATCAGGCTGGATTGGGCGAGCGGTACGTCTGGCATGATGGACCTAGCTAGTAGCAACTCAGTATACGACGTTGCCCTGAGGCGATGTGCTTCTGGAAGTGTCGCAAAAACAGAAACGACGTCTTCTGCTTTAAGCATTTAGACAGGAATCCCTATCTGTCTTCTACAATGGTTCAGTGGATAAATCAACGAAACTTGCCTTCCTGGGTGCGGGGAACATGGGTTCCGCTCTACTCGGTGGGCTTTTGAAAACAGGATTTGTGTCGGCCCAAGATGTTGTGGCAACCGTGCGCACTGCGGAACGTGCTGCCGAGGTGCGCGCGAAATATGCTGTCCCGGTGACTGCTGGGGGCAATCGTGAAGCGGTGCATCAGGCTGATGTTATTATTCTGGCAACTAAACCGCATGTTACTCCGAAAGTGATGGACGAAATCCATGAACAGTTGCGACCTAATCAAATATTGATTTCGCTTGTCGCCGCGCTGCCCTTGCGCGTGTTGGATGCCAAGGCTGGCAAAGCCATGCCCATCTTCCGTGCCATTCCGAACTTGCCGGTGATTGTGGAAGAAGGGGCGACGGCCATTTGCAATAACGCTTACACGACGTCGTCTCAAAGGGAGTATGTCGGCAACCTGTTCCGATCCGTTGGCGTGGCGGTTGAAGTTGAAGAAGATCAGTTAGACGCAGTAACTGGACTTTCCGGCAGCGGTCCGGCGTATGTCTACATGGTGATTGAGGCTTTCATCGCCGGTGGTTTGAAGATGGGACTTTCGCGGGAGATCTCAACTAAACTGGCCGAACAAACGGTGCTGGGCGCGGCCAAACATGTCCGAACCACAGGGCTGCATCCGGCGATCCTGCGCGATGAGGTGATCACCCCTGGCGGCACAACTATTGTGGCGATCCATGAACTGGAGCGGCTTGGATTGCGGTCCATGTTGATTTCAGCAATTGAACTGGCCACCAAACATGCACAGGAACGGGGCAAGGCTTTAGTGGCCAAATTAGAAACTCATGAGTAAGCGAATCGTATCCATTCACGCGCATCCAGATGATGCGGAAATACTGGCAGGCGGCACTTTAACGCATTTGGCAGCACGCGGACACCACGTCACAATTGTGACCATGACACCCGGCGATTGCGGGTCGGTGGAATTTGGGGCTGAGGAAGTGTCGGCAATGCGTCGTAAAGAAGCTGCCAGTGCCGCAGCCCTGATTGGGGCGCAGTATCTGTGCGCCGAGTTTCGCGATTTGGCGATATTCAATGACGATGCTTCGCGTCGACGAGTTACGAACTTGATTCGAGGACTAAGTCCCGATATCATTCTAACTTCTGCGCCCAGTGACTATCATTGTGATCACGAAGCAACCAGTGTGCTGGTTCGCGATGCCTGCTTTGGAGTGTCCTGTCCCAACTACATTGCTGGCGAGGCCAAGGCAATGAATGGCATTCCCCATTTGTATTTCATGGATTCAATCGAGGGGCGGGACCGTGATGGACGGCCTGTGAAGCCAGACTTTTCAGTGAATGTAGAAGCCACCTTTCCAACCAAGCGGGCGATGTTGGCCGCGCATGTAAGTCAACGGGATTGGTTGCGCAAGCAACATGGCATGGACGATTACTTATTGACCATGGAAAAATGGACTCGTTCATGCGGAGAATATTGCGGAGTGGCTATGGCGGAGGGGTTCCGGCATTACAAGGTGCACCCGTATCCGCTGTCGCCACTGCTGGAAGAGTTGTTAGAAGGATTCGTGTTGAGCTAGCAGCCGCACTACACTGTTGTATGAGCCAATTTTTGTTGCGACGTCTGAACATCCTATTGCTGGCGAGCTGCACTGCGGCAAATGCGCAAAACCACAACACCTGGAGCGATTATGGCGGTGCCTCCGATTCTGCCCAATATTCCGCACTGAAGCAAATTGATCGTTCCAATGTGGGCAAGTTGAAAGTTGCCTGGAGCTATTCCACAGGGGACAATAATCGCTATTCGTTCAACCCGGTGATTGTGGATGGAGTTATGTATGTACTGGCCAAGAATAATTCCTACGTCGCCCTGGATGCAGCTACCGGTAAGGAGATCTGGACATACAAGCCTGACGCGGATACCAAAATACTTACCAATCGCGGCATCAACTATTGGGAAAGCAAAGATCGTAAAGATCGGCGTCTGCTCTTTGCCAGCAACCACTTTCTGCGCGCGCTGGACGCAACCACAGGCAAGCTGATTGCAACCTTTGGCGAGGGTGGCAAAGTGGATTTGAAAGAAGGCTTAGGCCGTGATCCTAAAACTATCGCGCTGGTGCAATCCACTACTCCGGGCCGTGTTTTTGAAGATTTGCT
Source organism: Bryobacterales bacterium (assembly GCA_043781815.1). Classification (GTDB taxonomy): domain Bacteria; phylum Acidobacteriota; class Terriglobia; order Bryobacterales; family Bryobacteraceae; genus JANXSF01. The sequence goes on from JAYWBH010000579.1 coordinate 6,865, forward strand.
GATTTTGGGATCGGCGACAAATCAAGGTTATGGCTCGGCTCCGGGGGACATTCGGGCTTTCAATGTACGCAGCGGCAAACTGGTCTGGACCTTCCACACCATTCCGCATGTTGGAGAATTCGGTTACGATACGTGGCCCAAAGATGCGTGGAAAAAGATAGGTGGCGCAAACGTGTGGTCGGAAATGTCGTTGGATGATAAGCGCGGAATTCTCTATGCGCCAACGGCCAGTGCCAAGTACAATTTTTTTGGAGCTGATCGGTTAGGCACAAATCTTTTCAGTGACAGTCTATTGGCGCTGGATGCCCGCACAGGCAAGCGTTTATGGCACTACCAGATGGTGCATCACGACATTTGGGATTACGATGATGCCACTGCCCCAAAGTTACTTACGGTGATCCATGACGGTAAAAAGTTGGACGCTGTGGCGCAGGTGAGTAAGCAAGGATTTGTGTGGGTATTCAATCGTGAAACCGGTGTGCCGCTTTGGCCTATTGAGGAGCGCGCTGTCCCTGCAAGCGACATGCCCGGTGAAAAAGTTTCACGCACCCAGCCCTTCCCGGTGAAGCCTCCGCCCTTTGCCCGGCAGGAATTTACTGTGGATGATCTGAACCCGTACTTAACGCCAGAGGACCGGGCGAAGTTTCGCGATCAGATTCAGACGGCACGCAATGAAGGTCTATTTACACCGCCTGCGAAGCGCGGCACGATTCAGATGCCAGGGAATAATGGCGGAGCAAACTGGGGCGGCGCTGCCGTTGACCCATTGAAGGGAACGCTGTTTGTTGTGTCCAAAGATCTTCCCTCTCTACTGAAGATGGCCACTGAGAATCCGCAGAATATTCCTGGCGCAGTGGACCCGCCAAGGGATGCCAATGAAGATCGCTACTACAGCGGTTTTGGATTCATGGTGGGGAGCAATGGACTGGCGGCCATCAAGCCCCCGTGGACTTCGTTGACTGCTTACGATTTAAACGAGGGCACCATTAAATGGAAAATCGCACTGGGAGAAGTGCCCGAATTGGCGGCCAAAGGGATTAAGAACACGGGGACGCAGTATCCAAAGTTAGGGCCAGTGGTGACGGCAGGCGGGTTGTTATTCACAGGCACTCGCGACAAAAAAGTACGCGCCTTCGACGTGGATTCCGGCAAGCTGCTGTGGGAAATGGAGCTGGAAGCAGCACTGGAAGGCATTCCAGCAGTGTATGAAGTGGGCGGGAAGCAATTCATCGTTTTCTGTGCAGCAGCTCAAGTGGGGCTGACACCGGCTACGCAAGAAAAGATCCGTGGGGCCTATGTTGCGTTTGCATTGCCCTAGTAGTTCGTCTACCGGTAGAGTGCTACACTGCTGTTAGCATGCCCAAACAAGCTGACCTCCTGCAAGGCACCCTGAACATGCTTATTCTTCAGGTTCTTTCCTGTGGCAAAGCCAATGGTTACGAAATCGCCAAAACTATTGAGCAGCGATCCGAAGAAGCGTTGCAGGTGGATCATGGGTCGCTCTACCCTGCCCTGCGACGGCTAGAAGCCAACGGTTGGATCAAAGCTGCATGGAAGATTTCATCCACCAATCGCCAGGCTCGCTATTATGCGCTCACTGCCGCTGGTCGCAAGCAGGCCGGTGTGGAACGGTCCCGCTGGCAAGCCGCAATGCTTGCTGTAACTCGCATTATGGGGCCTGCTTAAGAATGTGGAATCCCTTCAGTAAAGATCCGATTGAAGAGGAACTGCGGTTCCACGCTGAGCAGCTAAAGCGGGAACGGCTTCATGCAGGCGATATCCCATCGGAGGCGGCCCTCTATGCTCGTCGTATTTTGGGAAACAACCTGCACACTGAAGAGCAGGTTCGTGAAATGAGTATCCTGCATGGCTTTGAAACTATATTTCGTCATTGCCGGTTTGCCATGCGTTCCTTTGCACGCCACGGCGGAGCTTACTTATTGGCAACGGCCATTCTGGCATTGGGCATTGGCTTAAGTGTCGCCATGTTCTCTTTGGTGCAGGCGGTGGTGCTCAGCCCTTTGCCGTTTCCAAACCAGGAAAGTATTCAAATGGTTTGGAAGACCGACGCGCAAACCAATGGAAACCTAGTGGGGGAACTGGCCTTTCCTGAATTGCGTGATCTTCAGGAAAGCGTTCGGGACCTGGAATACGCCGCGTTGATTCCCGCAGCTCTTTACGGCAATGGTCGCGTGCTACAAGCAGGAACTGCGGAGCCCGTGCAGATTGAAAGTTGCCCAGTCACTGCTGATTTCTTCAGGGTGCTGGGCGTCACTCCCATACTTGGCCACGATTTCGAAACGAAGGATCAAGATCCCGGTTCCTCGCCAGTAGTAATCCTTTCCCACAGTGTTTGGCGGGAACACTTTGCATCTAACCATAATGTGATCGGTCAACAAATCAGATTGAATGGCGTTGGACATACGGTAATCGGCGTGATGGCGGCAGACGTGGACTTCCCTAGAGGTGCAAGGCTGTGGGTGCCCATTCGAACCGATGCCCGCCGCGGCATGACTTACCTGCAAGCGGTGGTTCGCATGAAGCCAGGTGCTTCCAGCGAAACGCTCCGCATAGCCGTCAATCGCACGTTCCAGCTACAAGCCAGCGACCATCCGGAAGAATATCCGCAATCCCAACGCGCCGTAGTAACTCCTATCGCAACCTATTTGACAGGATCGTCAAAAGCCCAGTTACTGCTATCGCTTGCTGCATCTTTATTGTTGTTACTTTCAGCCTGTGTCAGCGCCAGCAATTTATTCCTTTCGCGCGCCATGGTCCGGCGTCGCGAAGTTCTTACCCGAACTTCACTGGGTGCTTCCACCTTTCAGATTTTGTCCCAGTTCGCGGTGGAAGGCTTGTTGGCCGCGTCCATCGCCACCGTTGCAGGAAGCGTGTTGGCTGTTGTAACCATTCGCGTATTGATTCACCTTGCACCGCCCGACATCCCTCGAATTGAAACCGCTGGGGTGAACCTTGCCGCTCTTGTATTTGCTGCCTCTACAGCATTGTGCGCTGCTGTGGCTTGCGCCATAGGACCGGCGCTGTTAGTGCGAAAAGACAGCCTGGAAAGCTTGTTACGCGAAGGCGGCATGCGCACCGCTGGTTCCCGAACCGGCAGGCGATTGCAGAACCTTTTCGTCTTCTCTCAAGCAGCACTCACAGTTGCCATTCTTACTGTGGGACTGCTGTTGTTTATCAGTTACCGATCAATGTTACAGACAGATATAGGCTTCGGAAATCGAGATACTCTGACAATGAACCTGGCATTGCGCGGGCCGAAAGTGGACCCTGCGATTCGCCGCCGTTTCTATAAAGAAATATTAGATAGGTTGCGCGCTGCACCCGAAGTTACCAGCGCGGCGGCGGTACTTTTAAGACCACTGGAAGGGCCCATTGGTTGGGATGCAAGTTACACTTTTGAGTTTGAAGCTGGCCAGCGTGACCCCAAACAGTTACCCAAAGCCAACTTTGAAGCGATCACCCCTCACTACTTTGAAACAGTTGGAACCGCTCTATTGGAAGGTCGCGATTTTAACGAGCATGACGCTGAGGAGTCGGAAAAGGTGATCATCATCAACCAATCGCTAGCCAATCAAATCAGGGCGGCGGGGCACCAGCCGATTGGACAAAGACTCAGCGTTTTTGGGGCCATGCGCAAGGTTGTTGGCGTTGCGGCCAATGCCCGTTACCGCCGTGTGGTTCAACCAGGAGACGATTTGTATGTGCCCTATCGGCAAGTCAACACTCCGACTAACTATTTAGTAATCCGCGGTGGCGTTCCAGCGGGGGAATTAATGTCCTTAGTGCGGCGAACACTGAAGGAAATTGACCCAGGGCAGGCCATCGCCAGCGTTGCGTCATTGGACGAACTCATATTACGCGATACAGCTCGCAATCGATTCAACCTTGTTGTGATGATGTTATTCGTAGTTGGAGCAGTGCTGCTGGCGGCGTCAGGAATTCATAGCGTTGTTGGAGAATCGGTAGCAGTGCGAGCCAAGGAAATGGCAGTCAAAACCGCCTTGGGAGCGGCACGATGGCAGCTTGTAAGTGAAGCCATCACAAGTGCTCTGCTATTTGTGGCCGCCGGTGAATTGGCCGGAGTTGTAATTGCATTGGCGTTGGGCAGGGCTGCTGCAGATTTGCTCTATGGAGTTTCGCCGTCTGATCCAGTGGTGCTACTCGGTGTGTCTGCCCTGGTATTTTGCGTCGCCGTCATAGCGTCCTTTATCCCCGCCAGGATTGCCACTGGTAGAGATCCCTTCCGATCCCTTCAAGTGGATTGAGCTTTCTAAAATCCTGCGTGAGAAAAAAATAACAAATATTTCTGTTCCGCAGGTTGGTGCCGCTTGTCCTACTCACTATGCAACCACTCAAAGCGGCTAATGCGCTATTGAGCCGTCTCCAAATCGTAGCGGGGATCGTGCTCATTGCGGTACCAGGCTATTCGCAGTATTACTCAAACGACATCACTCCCCCTTCAGCAAACTCCGGGAAGCTTCAAGGCGCATCCCAGGGCAAGCAAGTCGGCGGAGGCAGCAACAATCATGCTTATTTGCTCAGCGGAAATGCGCTTTCAGCCGTTGACTTACATCCAGCCACGGGCTATTACAGCTCCATGGCGACCTCAACTGATGGCACGGATCAGTGCGGGTACAGTGGCTCTTCATTGGGTGGCATCCATGCCATGAAGTGGTCTGGCTCATCATCTTCAGCGGTGGATCTGCACCCAAGCGGTTACAACTTTTCTTATTGCACCAGCGTGGATAACGGGCAGCAGGGCGGATTTGCTGAACAGCAATCTTACTTTATAGCTGCGTCCCATGCCATGCTGTGGAACGGCACCCCCGTCGCGATTGATCTGCATCCGCTTGCTTACACATTCTCCCGCGTAATGGGAATCAAAAGTGGGCAGCAAGTAGGTT
>JAYWBH010000580.1:0-3928 GCA_043781815.1 Bryobacterales bacterium
ACGCGGCCAGTTCAAGGTCATTCCTTTGTGGACCACAAAAGCGAAGCGACCTTCCATATGTGTTTCTAAAGCAGTAACATCAATTTCCCCATCTCCTTGGGCGGCGTGTCCATCTCCGACAAAAAACAGAGCACCTTTTACATGAACCGGGATGAATAGTTTTGTTCCAGCCACTAACTCTTTGTTGTCTAAGTTTCCGGCATAAATCCCTGGAGGCACACTGCTCACTTTCCCAATGGAAGCGGGCGGTGCCACACCCATGCTGCCAAAGAAGGGCCGCAGCGGAATTTCAATCCCTGGGGCAAATTTCGCGACGTGCCGGGCAGTGTCCAGCGGAATCAATTTAGAAGTCGGCTGCGGAAATAGATCGGCCAGCACGCCGGAACGACCCAAGCCATTATAGGCGTAGGGCACTGGCGGGTTCACTTCTAAAATCTGTACTTCCAGCGTATCTCCTGGTTCGGCACCTTCAATAAAAATAGGGCCGGTTAGGTTGTGACCGCTGCTATTGGGATTGGCGGCAACCACTTCCCGCAATGCCTTTAAATATTTGCTTTCAGGAACATTGAGCGCTTGCCAACTGCGCAGAGATACGGCGGCCAGCGTTTCCAGTTCAACCACATCACCCGATTTAATACGCAGCACAGGCTTGGCCGCGCCGTCATAGAATCCCACCACGACAGTACTCGCCGAGGCCGATATCTTATGAGTGGTTTGCGCAAGAGTGGTCTGCGCAAACAGGGGCAGCGCAAGCAGAAGCAGAATAGTAAGTGGCACAGTAACCTTACTATAACAACAGTTACTTTCCAGCCAACCGGAACGTGACCCCTGCGGCCACCGTCAATGGATAGCCAGGGGTAGCATGGATGCGCGCAATCACCGGGGAAACCGGCGTCACTCTGGACTCAAAGTAATTCTGCGTCTCATAGTAACTACGATTCGTAAAGTTGTCGATTGTGAAATTCAGTTCCATCCCATGACGGATCTTTTTGGCCACACCCATATCAAACACCGTATGACCAGCGGCAACAATGGACGGATCGTCACCATCCAGACGGTAGTGGTTGATGGCGCGCATGCGAGCGGAACCGCTCCAGCCGTTCCAACGAGCCACTGTCAAAGCTGCGTTCGCGACAAAATGCGGGGCACTATCCACATACACCCGATGGTCACCGCCTCTAAAGAAGGAGTTACTCACCTTTGTAAGTCCGGCATTCAACGATACGTGACGAGTTACTTCGTAAGAAGCCTTGGACTCAAATCCATAGGCTCGCGATGGGCCCTTTAGCTCGAAGCTACCATCATCGGGAATGTAGACCTGTTCATTGGAGTGATCAATAAGGAAAGCATCAGCACTGAAAGAAAATCGGTAGAAATGCGATGAGGCGCCCACTTGGTAGAAATCCGTGGTAGCAAGCCGTGGCTGATCGGGACGTTGCACCACGCCGCGTGCATCAATCGAATTGATCCCCCGTCCGTAATTGGCATGAAAGGTAATTGGCAACTTGTGGGTGGGCGTAAAAGCGGCACCGCCCTTGCCCTGCCAGCGCCCGCCGTACTGCACGCCGCCGTTTAATGGATTGACGCGGTCGTTAACTCCAAAGCGGAACTCGTCGAAACGCAACCCGGCGGAAAGAATCAAGCGGCCATGGAATAGCGTGATAATTTCCTGTCCGTAACCCGCTTCGTTGGTTACATGAGCATTGGCACGCGTTGAAACATCGAACGGATTGCGACCGATGCGGGGATACAAACCGACGTTGATCTGATTGTCGTGAAAGTTAGCTCCAGCAGAAAATAGTGCAGTGGTTCCACCGAGTTTGTGAGGTTGGGTGTATTGGATATTCGCACCGTCTTGAAGGCGTGAATCGTGCTGTTGGAACGCGTCACCCAAAATCGGGTCAGTCAGATAGTAAGTGAAATTGGAGTACAGATCAAATAAAGAACGGCTGACAAAGCCATCGGCCTTTAAGGCGGCTCCATTGGTCCAAGTGCGACTGTAATAAGTGGACACGGTGCCTAAGTTGACACGCCCTCCATCGCTAGGATCCAGTGCGCCGAAGCGGTCGAGTTTTCCCTGGTCCACCAAGTCAAGCGGAAGCTGGCCAGATGAATAGAACTTGTTTCTTCCATACAGAAATCGAAAGCCCAGCTTCTGATCATTGCTCAATTGCCGGGTGTAATTCCCGTTCACCTTGTCTTGACGATATCGCCCTGGATTCTGAAATGGACCATCTGTGTAAGAGCCTTCATAGGCAAGATAGCTGTCCACCTTTTGGACGTTGGGACTGTAACCGAAAAAGCCACGCCCACTGTTAAAGTTGCCGCCTTGCAGCCTCAGTGTAATTTGCTCTGGCAGCGATTCCCGTTGTTGAATGTGCACCACGCCAAGACCGCTGAAATCGCCATAAGCCGGGCTGAACGGTCCGTTGATCACGGTCACCTGCTGAATCAGTTCCGGACTCAAAGATTTCAGCGAACCCAGATAGCCTTGCCCATGACCCTGCGTCCCCTGGTTCTGCTGTACATTATCCACCATCACTTTCAACCCACCATTAACACCGCCATGATCCAGGTTGAAGCCGAATCGGCGAATCTCCAGCGACTTGCCACCGCCTTCATGCTGACCAGCGCTGATACCCGCATTCATCTGTTGCAGCATTTGGTCATCCCGCGTGAACAACGTGCGATTAAACACCTCAGAATTGCGCAGATCGACGGTAGGTTCAACGGTATCGGAAGTGATGACGATGGATTGTTTCTGCGATGCGAGTTCTGTGAACTGAATCGTTACTTCGCGGAGTTGGGTGGTGATTCTGACTGGCTGAAAAGAGGGGTGAACGGCTGTGATCGTCACTTCGCCAGAGGGCACATTGGCAAATTGGAATGTCCCAGCCACCGTTTGACTGCTTTTCTGCAGAGACTCAATCTGAACCTTCGCCCCGGAAACTGGCTTGCCTTGCGGGTCAGTAATTCGTCCGACCAGTGCAGATTGGGCGAAAGTGAAACTGTTCGCGACAAGGAAGAGGACCTGAATTTTAAGTGCGGCTTGCATGATTCGTAGCATCAACTGCTGATTCGTAATACTAGCATCAGATATTACGATCTTTCAAGTGGTACTACGTTGCCAGAATGAGTTTGGATTGCCAGAACGAAAACATTTCTATCGTGGGTGTTTAGTGTATTCCACCAATCGTATCTAAGCCGAACTCCCGATCCAACAAACGCGAAAATCGCCGATAATTTCACATAGGCCAACTTGTGTCAATTTTCAAAAGAGTCAGTGCGTCTTTCAAGAATCTCTCTGCTGAGAGCATGAGCAGTTCCAGGAGCGGAGGGGGGTCACCGCAATCCGTTTGGGAGGCCTACCGGGCTGGGGACTATCAACTGGCGTTAAAAAAAGCGGACAGCCTGGCGCGCAACACCGTGGATTACCATTTCCTTCGCGGAACTATGCTCTATAAATTGGGCAGCTTAGAGGAATCCATCACAATGCTGGACCAGGCCGCGACGATGAGTGGTGACGATGATCGGCAACTGGCAAAAATATACCATGCCCTGGGGCTGGCGCTGCGCGATAAACAGATGACGGAAGAGGCAGTGCTATGCCTGGAAGAAGCAACAAAGCACCATGTCCATCAGGGGTGTCATTTCCGAAGTATGTGCACCACATTGCTAATGGGCGGGCTACGGCGTGCGGAAGCTTTGGCAAAAGTGCAGATGGCCATTCGGTTGGATAACGGAGCCCAAGTATCCTGCCCTGATAGTACCGATATGAATCTGTGTGAAAGTGTGGCGGTGCTGGCCTGGGCCACGGCGGCAAACTCTAAAGACGAATGGGAAGTGGGCAAACTAGACAGAGAAGCATCGGCCCTGTGTGACCGGATGAACAAGCCGGTGGTGGCCATGGTGCACTATAGCTTTGGCC
>JAYWBH010000581.1:0-11738 GCA_043781815.1 Bryobacterales bacterium
TTGACGGCAGCCGTTTCCCGAGCCACTCGCATTCCCGTAATTGCATCGGGTGGTGGAGGCATTCCAGAGCACTTTCTGGAAGTATTAACGGAAGGTCAAGCCGATGCGGCACTGGCTGCCAGCATTTTTCACTATGGCACTTACACCGTCAACGACCTGAAAGAGTTTCTGGATAAATATGGCATTGTGGTGAGGAAAACTGTTTGATTATTCCCTGTATTGATCTGATGGATGGCAAGGTTGTGCAACTTGTGCAAGGTAAAGAAAAGGCGCTGGAAGGCGAAGCTCCACTGGTGATGCTGGAAAAGTTTGCGGGCTTTCCGGTGATTCAAGTGATCGACCTGGACGCGGCATTGGGTCGCGGTGCCAATGACGATATTGTGGAGACCTTGGCCGCCCATGCAACCACGCGGGTCGGGGGCGGAGTGCGAACTCCAGAACGTGCCCGAAAGCTGCTGGATCAAGGTGCCAGCCGCGTGATCGTAGGCACTAGCGCATTTACCAGAACTGGCATCAATCACGAACTTTTGAAATCGATTTGCGGCGAAGTGGGTGCTGAAAAGATTTTGCTGGCTCTGGATTCAAAGGGCGGCAACATTGTGGTTAAAGGCTGGCAGGAAGCCACCACACTTACCGCCGAACAAGTCATTGGCGAACTGGAACCCTACTGCGAAGGCTTTCTATGCACCTATGTGGATAAAGAAGGCATGATGCAAGGAACTGACCTGGATTGGTTTGGCCGATTGCGGTCAGCGACGACGCACGAAATCACAGCGGCAGGTGGCATTACCACGCTGGAAGATGTGCGAGCCTTACAAGCGATGAACATTCATGCGGCATTAGGCATGGCCATTTATACGGGCAGATTGTCATTGGCTGAATTGGCAAAAATGAATTCTGAGAGGACCAATTGAAAATCTTTTTCTAACTTTCATGACCATCACGTTGATGGCCGCACCAGTCCTGCAGGACGTGCGGGGCAAGATCACTGCCGGTGATTTGGCTGGTGCCGCCGCTTACGCTGAGGACTTTCGCAAAGCCAACGGAGACAATGCCGAATATGCAGAGGCCCTAAGTTGGCTGGCGCGCGGTGCATTCTCTTTCAAAAATTACAAAGCGGCAGAACAATATTCGACACAAACCAGAACTATCGTCGACACATTGCTAAAGAAGGAAAAGCTGGAGGGCAATCCGAAACTGATCTCGGCGTTGGGGGCCTCTATTGAAGTACATTCCAAGCTACTCACCATGCAAGGAAAGAAGAAGCAAGCAGTCGGTGAGCTGAAAGCAGAATTGGAACGCACCAGTTGGCTGCCGCTTAAAATTCGCATTCAGAAGAATATACACAGGTCTGGTTGATGTTCCGGTGGTGACCAGCGAGGCAATCATGGTTCGTTACGGAGTGAGCACCACGCCCACCTGCGTGTTGATTGATAAGAAGGGCATTGTACGGCTGTACCATCCTGGTCGGCTGGCTGAATCAGAACTGCAACAGCGAACTGAAAAGATGCTGCAAGTGTCAAAGTAAGCGACATCAAAAATCGTTACGAGTGATGCCCAGCTTACGCATCATGGCGTTTAAGGTTGTACGATGAAGCCCCAATCGAGCGGCTGCTGTGGTGACCACCCCAGCGCTCTCTTTAAGCACTTTTAGGATGTGTTCCCGTTCCACTTGTTCCAGTGTGTCGCTGCTTCCAGCATCCAGAACATCTTCCCTAATTTCATCGATCGGTGCGCGCAAGCTTGGACCTTTGGAAAGGATCACCGCCCGTTCAATAAAGTTTTCCAGCTCCCGAACATTGCCTGGCCAACGCCATTTCACCAGAGCCTGCATGGTGTCTGACGGAATTTTTTCAATCTGCCTGTCCATCTTTGCCGAATACTTTTTCGTGAAATGCCGGGCAAGTTCCGGTATGTCTTCAGGCCGATCACGCAAGGGTGGAGTGGTGATGGGAAAAACTTTCAGCCTGTAGTAAAGATCGCTGCGGAATAGCTTATCGCCCATCATCTGGGCAAGGTTGCGGTTGGTTGCTGCCACCAGTCGAACGTCAATGGGGATGGTTTTAGTTCCACCTAACCGTTCAAACGATTTCTCTTGTAAGGCGCGCAGCAATTTGGGTTGCAGGTCCAGCGGAATATCGCCCACCTCATCCAAAAACAATGTCCCACGATGAGCCATTTCAAAGCGACCTATTTTTTGCTGCAACGCACCAGTGAACGCCCCGCGTTCGTAACCAAACAATTCACTTTCCAAAAGTCCAGTGGGTATAGCGGCACAGTTCAATGTGATGAAAGGGAGATTGCGGCGGGGGCTCATGCGATGGATGGCACGGGCCACCAACTCCTTACCAGTGCCTGTTTCGCCAAGAATCAAGACAGTTGCATCGGTAGGGGCAACCACTTCAATCTGCTGTTGAACACGGCGCAAGGCAGAGCTGCTGCCCACAATCTCTACAAAGGATTCATTTGGTTCGGCAGCCTCTTCATCAACACTTTCGCTCCTGTCCCGTTCCCGCAAGTCCTGCACAAAGGAAATCCATTTGAAAGGAGAAAGCTGCAGCACTGCTGTGGCAATCAGCACTGGAACTCGAGTTCCATCTTTTCGAATGAACTCTTTTTCAAAAGGAGTGCAAGCGCCAAAACGCAAGCCTTCTTCGTGTGCCAACTCATCCAGCGGAGCGTATTCTGACGGTGTGAGTTCAGGCCAACGAATCTTTCCAGCCAACAAGTCTTCACGGCTGTAACCGACTATTTCAAGGAACGCATCATTCACTTCTGGCACGCGGTCAAACTCACCGGAAACCACACCAGCAATGGTCGATTCCATAGGGATTGGTCGCACACGCCCACGCTTGCGAAGCAACTTTTCATCCCGTTCATGACGATCACTAAAATCGCGAATCACCCTGGCAAAGCCTTGCAATTCGCCGTGTTCATTCTTCAGCGCCATGGTTACGGCATTGGCCCAGAATCGGGATCCATCTTTTTTGGCGTGCCAGCCTTCATTCCCGGAATGACCCTCGGCAGCCGCCCGCTGGAATTCCTCTTGCAGCTTGACCCGCAAAGAATCGCCGGGATAAAGAACGGATACGTGTCGGCCAATAATTTGATGGGCCTGATAGTCGTAAATGCGCGCTGCACCTGCATACCAGGTGCAAACATTTTCTTCGTCATCCAGAAGGTACAACGCGTAATCCTGCACCCACGATGGAATCAGGTTCGTCGTGCCGTTGGTGGTCGCCGCCTTGTCCCGCATAACCAGGACGTGGCGCACAGGCAAAACATTTTCCTTGGCAATATACTCAACCTCACGCAAAGTTCCGTCGGAACCTACCAGCGCAAGTGTGCCTTGCTGCTCGCCCTGTTCCAGAAATGCTCGCCAAAGTTGGGATACTTTCGGCTTGAAGTTGGGCGGGGCAAAATCGTCAATCTTGTGCCCAATGATCTTGTCTCTAGGGAGTCCTAATAACTTACCAGCGCCAACGCTTGCGTCCTGATAATTACCGTCGTCATCGGCAATTAAAATCGGTGCAGAAGGGTGGTAAATGATCGCTCGGAATAGGCGTTCCAGTTCCTTGGGGCCGTTCTCTAAAACCCAGTTGATGGTAGACGAGCGTGAAGCGGCGGGGGACATTAACAGCTACTCCTCCATTCCATGTAATTCAATCTGCCAACAGTTAGAGCCTTGAAAACGATATCGTTAGAATACCATAAGAATGGAACACTAAACCCTTAACTTTTAATCATTTTAAGGTATCAACCCAGATCCAATGATCCAATGCGTTTTCCTCACGCCGATTCTTCTCACGCAGTAAAATAGCGGATTGGGTGTTCGAACTATTTTCGTGATTCTGGCTGTCCTGTTGCTACGGCTGCCGTTCGTCAATCAGGCGATTCAGGGTGATGATGTCTATTACCTGATAGGTGCGAATCACGCGTTAATTGAGCCAATGCATCCTAAACACGTGGATTTTGCATTCAACGGCAAAATCGTTTCCATGCAGGGTCATACACATCCACCCTTCAATGTTTGGTATCTGGGTCTGCTGCTATGGATTTTTGGCGATGTCAACGAGCTTGCGTTCCATCTGGCATATCTTCCCTTTTCTTTGATGGCTGCGCTTGCCTGCTTTTTTCTGGCACGTCGTTGGAGTTCACGCCCGTTGACCGCCGCATTGCTGTTTATTGCGACCCCAGCATTTGTGGTCAATGGCACTTCATTTGAGGCTGATCTTCCTTTGCTGGGATGGTGGATGGCGTCCATTGCACTGTTCGTCGCAAGCGCAGAAGTTAAGTCCAGGCGATTGCTGGGCGCTTGCATTGTGACCATGACATTTGCCGCAATGACTGCATATCAAACGGCGTTGTTGTTGCCAGTTTGCGCATTCTACCTGTGGTGCTTTGGCAATCGTTGGAAGCCCGCCTGGATTGCCACTTTCACTGCACCACTTGTAATCGCACTATGGCAATTGTTTGAGCGGCTCACCACACAAACAGTTCCATTGGCGGCACTGGCCGGTAACTTTGAAAAGTATGCGTTACAGTCCCTGCACAACAAATTACTGAACGCAGCGGCCTTAACCATTCATCTGGGTGCCAGTGTTTCCTCCTTCACGTTGGGATTCACTTTGTCTCGAATCGTTTTCCCGTTTCTTGTGGGGATTGCATTGCTCGCGTTCTGCATATGGAAAGTGCGAAGACCAGCAGCGGAAGAGCGATTTCTGGGAGGATGGGTTCTACTTTATTTCACCGCATCATTGATGCTGTTCTTCGCCGGATCGGCGCGATACTTATTGCCGTTGGCGGCACCACTGACCATTTTGCTGAGTCGAATCCCCTTGCCTGCTTTAATCAGCAACGTTGCCATTGTAGGGAATTTGGCGGTCAGCTTGGCGCTGGCATTTTCAAACTATCAGCAGTGGGATGCCTACCGTCAAATTGCACTGAGTATGTCGGAACAAGCGAAGACCAAACGGGTTTGGGTCAACGGGGATTGGTTGCGATTCTACCTGGAATCGAATGGCGCTTTGCCGATGTTGGAAGGTCAAGCTGTGCAGCCGGGCGATGTGGTGGTTTCCGCAAAACTGGGATTCCCATCACCGTTTAATACAGGCGGCGGTATGCGCGTCCCCATGCGGGATTGGCCGGTGAAGTTGTCCTTACCTTTTCAACTCATCGGGCTGGATGCAAACTCCGCCTACTCCACCGTTTCCATGGGAATGGAAGCGTTCGGCTTTGTCTTTAATAAGCCTGTGGACGTGGTTACGGCAGAAGTGATTGTGGAAAGAAAAGCGTCGCAATCGTTCATCAAAATGGGCTCAGTTGAATCTGATTCCCAAATTGCCAGTGGCTTCTATGCGATTGAAGGCGGTCAGTGGCGTTGGATGTCAGGCAAAGGAGTGGTGCTGTTGAAGCGTGACCCGAAGCATCGGCAAGTGGTCATTCAATACGCTTTACCCGACGCATTGCCTGGCCGATTGATTGAAGTATTTGCCGACGGAAAACAGATTGGTCAAAAGCAACTTACTGGACCGGGCAGCGGAGAATTCGCAGCAGAATTGCCAGTGTTTCGCGATGCGCAACTAACCATTGGCATTTCGATTGATAAAACAATAACTCCTGCAAACGATCAACGGACACTGGGCTTGATTGTAAGCTCTGTCCACTTAAAATAGTTACTCTACGAGTCGGACGCGATGTGCTTCGCTGTCCCCCACATATAGCTTTCCTTTCTTATCCACAAAGACTCCATGTGGGCGAGACAATTTACACTGAAGGGGACTTGTTTCCGGTCCATCGCCTTTTTCACCGGTACCCAGCACTGTCGTAATGACGCCGCTTTTTAGATCGATGCGACGGATCACATGGCTCTCCGTATCGGAAATAAAAATGCTGCCGTCGGGTGACCAGGCAACGCCTTTGGGTCCATTCAACTTGGCTTGTTTGGCGGGCCCTTTATCCCCGGTGTAGCCCTTTTCACCAGTGCCAGCCAAGTGGTGAATGGTGCCTTTCTTCATATCCATGCGGTAAATTTGATTGCCTTCGCGGAGTGCAACATACAGGTTGCCTTGCGGATCGAAATCAATTGCCCGCGGACCATTTAAGGGAGTGCCTTTGATGGGTGCGCCGTCGGGTGTCGGCTTTTTCTCACCATTGCCCGCCATCGTGTCGATGATGCCGGTCATAGCATTCACCTTGCGGATGCGATTATTGCCGACGTCGCAGATTACAACGTTGCCTTGCGGGTCCACGTGGACACTGTGCGGCTGACGCAACTGCGACTTTGCTGCCGGTCCACCATCACCTGAAAATCCCGGCTCGCCGTTGCCTGCCAGTGTGGAGACAACGCCCGTCTTGCCGTCAATTTTCCGGATGGCATGGTTGGTCATATCGGCGACAAACAAGTTGCCCGCTTTGTCAAAACTGATCTCGTGAGGATCACTAAACGTAGCAGCCATAGCTGGACCACCATCACCTGAATATCCTTTTTTGCCAGTGCCTGCAATCACAATGCTCTTCCCTGTTTTCATGTTCAACTTGCGGATGGTGTGATTGCCGTACTCACAGAAATATACGTTGCCATCAGGACCAACGATTACGCCAAAAGGATTGTCGATCAGTGTGTCACTGAATCCTTTCTGACCGGTACCGGCAATGGTGTGGACCTTGTTTAGTTTCGGGGCAGCGGGCAGCGTAGCGGCTGCCAACAGGCATAGAATGGATATCCGTTTCATCAGTAATGGAGTCTAACACAAGAGCGTGTCGGATCCCCGAGAGGACAGGCTGGGAAGCCTATCCTACAACGAGTGCGGTGGCGACTTCGTCAACGGCGGCTGATTCCATTTGCAGGATTTTTACGAGGGTACCACGAGGAGCCCATACTTGCGGATTGGTTGGGCCGAACAGTGCAACCACCGGCGTTCCCACGGCGGCGGCCAAGTGGCTGATGCCGCTATCGTTCCCTAAGTAGGCGCGCGATGAAGCTAGCCAAATTGCCACGTCGGCCAAGCTTTCAAAACGATGCGTGCCATCGGGCAAGGCAGCCCATTCCACTGGCATCGGGAGTTGCGCCGCAACTTGTTGGAACATGACAAGAGGCCAGTTCTTTTTGGGACTGCCAGAGAAAGGGTGAATTGCGATGAAGTTACGCTTAGCCGAAATGATTGAAATTTGCGGCACAGCACCCAGTGGTGCGCCTACCTGATTCAGGTAAAAATCAACGGCGTGCATGGGGCAATCCTCGGGCGGCAAGGCAAGATGAAATTCCATAGGCAAGCCTTGCAGCGCCGTGCGGAACTCCTCTCGATTTGTGCCATACCAGGAAACAATACGTTGAAACTGGCGCAACACATCGGGGATCGGCTCATTGAAAATACCGATGCGATCCAGCCCTGTGGAAGCGATAGAACGCACTTTATCCGCAAATTGGAACAGCGGTAAATTTACGGTTGGGGCCCAGACTTCGGTGTATTCACTGCGCAGGAATTCCAGTGCGGGAAGCGAAACAACAGCGTCGCCAATGGCACCGGGTCGAATCAGCAATGACCGCTTCAAAACAATTCGAAGGGGATACGAACATCAATGGTCTTGGGCGGCAGGCAAGCGTTTTCAGTACAGGCCTGATAGCGCAATTTGGCGTTAGCGAAGTTCATTCCACTGCGCGCGTCGGGCTTGGATTTCACTTTTGCTACAATTTCAAATGCGCCAGAATAGACCGACAGAGGCTTTTCTGAGAATGGATACTTTTCCATTTTCGGCGGAGGAAAGTGCACGGAAACAGATTCCAAGGGCGTGGTATCGAAAGACAGTTTCAACGGGATTAAGTATTCATCAGCAGGTTTATTCGAGTTCACGTGGTAGCCGGGCTTCACTTCCAGCCGCAACTTCACTTCAGCCACTTCGCCTTTTTTGAGTGAAGTATTGGCTGGTGATTGCACTGCTATCACCGAACTACTTTGTGCCGATAGCAGAGGGCTGGCCAACAGCAGAGCGCTTAACAGGGCTGCCTGGTTTGGCCAAAAGTTTTTCAATATCATCCGAGTAATCCTTTTTTGAAACCAATCCGACGTGCATTGTAACAATGCGACCTTCACGATCAATGATGAAGGTGGTTGGCATGGATTCCACGCCACCATATTTATCGGCCAGCGCTTCGTTACCAATCATGATGGAGTATGGAATTTTGTTCTTGGCCAGATGAGGACGCACCGCATCCCAACCTTCGTCATCCATGGCAATACCTAGAACGGCGAACCCTTGCGACTTGTATTTCTGATCAAACTCAATGAACCAGGGAATTTCAATTTTGCATGGTCCGCACCAGGTGGCCCAGAAATTCAGCAATACAACCTTGCCTTTATAGGCGCTGAGTTTCACCACTTTTCCGTTGGCATCGGTCAGCGTGAAATCGGCTGCTTGCTTCAGCGGCTTAGTTGGCGCGGGTTTGGTTTGGGCTGTGCAATAAGCCGCCATCCCGCAGGTAAGCAGTGCTTGCAGCGCCCAGTAATTGATCAATTTCATCCAGATATTCCTTTTTCCGTGGCAGCCCTTCATGCACGGCGCCAATACGACCTTCCCGGTCAATGATAAACGTTTGCGGGATTGAATCAATCCCACCGTAGTGTTGCGAAATTAATCCTTCACCAAGAATCATGCGGTAGTTAATTTTAGTTCTGACCATGTAGGGCTTCACCACTTCCCAACCCTCGTCGTCCATAGCCACACCAACAACCGCAAATCCGCGATCCCGATACTTTTGTTCGAACTCAATGAGCCATGGGATTTCCGTACGGCATGGCCCACACCAGGTGGCCCAAAAGTTTAGCATGACCACTTTGCCCTTCAGGTCGCTCAGCTTCAGAGGGTTCCCGGTGGAATCCTTCAAAGCGAAATCAGGCGCTTTGTTGCGCTTCTCCAATGGTTTCAAAGCGGAGCCTCTAGACTCCTCACCGTTGTAGCAACCGGCAAGCAAAGTCAGAACCAGACTTACGACCAAAATGTGAATTCGTCGAAACAACTGGGGAAGAGCCTCCTACTTCATTATATGAATACCGGCCTGTCGCGAAATATTCCCGACATCCATTGGATGCGCCGATTACTCCAACGGTTGCGCAGAGTAAATTCAGGATGCTGGCGACAATCGGAATACAGAAACGCGGCAGTGTCGCAAAAGCTTTCCACAACGTAGGCACGCCATTTTCTGGAACGGGTTTCAACATCGAAATGGCTCAATTTTGCTTTGCGCCATTCGGCAGACCAGCCCAGTTCGCCTCGCGCCCGACCTTTCCATTCGAGCCGAAGCAGCTCTTCATAAGAAAATCGCAGTGGATTCCCCAGGCGGACCCAGGCGAAATGGAACAACTCATGAACAAGAATCCGGCTGAGTTCGGGCCAGTCTTTGAGGAGTTCGCTTTCAAATACAATCAGCCGTCGGGGCAGAAAGGAAGTGGCGTGGATAGGTTGGCCTCGATCTTCTTTGCTAAGAAGTTTGCCACGCCAGGTTGTGAGCTCTGGACGAAACTCAATACGAATTGGAGGTCCACTAAGTTGCGGAGACTGGATTTTCATAAAATCGGCAACGTGCCAATTTACTGCACCACACTTGCTGCTACTATGTCGGTCTTTGAAAAATCGTTTCCCTTGAACAGAAGCTTCTGACGCTTAACCCGGGCTAGGGCATAAGTGAAGCAATCGCCAAAATTTAATTTTGCCGGGTGGCGTCCTTTGCCGAATTCACGAAACGCAGTCCGCGCAATGCGCGCTTGTTCGAAGGTTACTGGTTCCACTCGGATGTCAAATTCGTCTAGAAATGTGTCCAACATTGCCCGACGAACAGCGTCTAGGGAGCGATCAATAATGATTGACGCTTCCAGGTAGCAGGCAGCCGATAGGAACACCCCATCGGCAGCGTCCTCAATGCACCCCGCAAATCTGACGGCCTCAGGTTCATTCAAAAGAATCGCAATTAACGCCGAGGTATCCAAAATCATCTAGGCAAACCATCCTTCCCATAAAGAATTCGGCCATGGTCGGAGGACTTCATCTTTGAATCAATACCATGAGAGAATCTGGTGGCAAATTCAAGAATGCGATCTGCCTTCCTGCGATTGGATACTCTCTGTAATGTTTGTAGTCGCATTTCCAGAGCAGAAATCACAACCTGAGTAAGACTTTCTCCAGTTAGATCGGCAATTTGTGCAGCCATTGCATGCGCCTGTTCGTTCTTGATGTTAAGTCCCATGGTAGAAGTCTACCATATTTAGGTAGACTTCTACCCATCAAGAAAGAATCTTCTTCACCAACTCGCCATGCACATCGGTCAAACGGAAATCCCGGCCCATGTGACGATACGTGAGCCTTGTATGATCCATGCCCAATAAATGCAGCATCGTTGCCTGCAAATCGTACACCGATACTTTATCTTCCAGGATGCTCAAGCCCAACGGATCGGTCTTGCCAATCACCTGTCCACCCTTTACACCGGCACCGGTCATGAAGATGCTGTAGCCATCGGGATGATGGTCGCGACCGGCGTTATCGGCTTCTTCCGGTCTGCGGATTTCAGACATAGGCGTGCGCCCGAATTCCCCGCCCCACACCAGCAATGTATCTTCCAACATGCCCCGCTGCTTCAGATCTTTAATCAACGCCGCAGTGGGCTGGTCACAAATGCTGGTGGCCGTGCGGATGCCCTTGTTGATGGCCGAATGATGATCCCAACTGCCTTGCGTCAACAACACAAAACGCACCCCACGTTCCAACAAGCGCCGGGCCAGCAGACAGTTAGTACCGAACTGTTTCGACTCCTTTCGATTGATGCCGTAGGATTCAATAGTCTCCGGCTTCTCTTTGGAAAAGTCTAACAATTCCGGCGCGTTCATCTGCATGCGATAAGCCAGTTCATACGAGTGCATGCGTGAAGCAATTTCCTGATCGCCAGTAGACACGTACCGTTCCTGATTCACATCGCGAATCAGATCAAGCCGGGCACGTTGCGAATCGTTGCTGACACCATCGGGATTGGATAGATACAAAATCGGATCACCCGAATTTCGAAAAACAGTACCTGCGTAAGTGGATGGTAGAAAGCCGTTGGTGTAGTTATCGGAACCAGCGCTGGTGCCTGCCCCCGATGCCAGCACCACAAAGCCGGGCAGATTTTGCGATTCACTTCCCAAGCCATAATTGACCCAAGCGCCCATGGAAGGACGTCCGCCGATCATGTGGCCGCTGAACAAAAACAATTGACCTGGATGATGGTTGAACGCTTCACTATGCATGGATCGAATCAGGCAAAGGTCATCGGCAGTGCTGCCAATATGGGGAAGCAACTCGGAAAGTTCCATACCGCATTTGCCTTGCGGAGAAAACTGAAACGGGCTGCCCAACACGCTGGCAGTGGGCTTGATGAACGCCAGCTTCAGATCCTTGGTCATGGAAGGTGGCAGTGGTTTACCATGCCACTTTTGCAATTCAGGTTTCGGGTCAAACAGGTCCATCTGACTGGGCGCACCTTCCATGAACAGGAACACAACGCGCTTGGCTTTGGCTGGGAAATGTGGCTTTTTCGGTGCCAATGGATTCGCGATGGGCGTGCGACCTTCGGCTTCCAGTAAGTTTGCCAAGGCGATGGTGCCTAGACCAGCAGCAGTGGATTGAAAGAAGCGTCGGCGCGTTTGGATGGCTTGGAATTGTTGAAATGTCATGCGGGCTATTCTCTTGTGATGAACTCGTCCAGG
>JAYWBH010000582.1:0-11732 GCA_043781815.1 Bryobacterales bacterium
GGCGCATCCACGGCAGGCCAGGAAAGCAGTCCCGGCAGATCCCACCACAAACACTTCCGTGAGCCGAGATTGCCTTCGGTCGGCGCAAGAACGGCAAACTGTGCGGCGGCATCTTGATATAGGTTGCGGCGGTCATCTTTGAGCACGGTGAGGATGTGCTTACCCTGAGACAGAAAGAAGTTGAACACCGTACTGGTGGAGTAGAGCGCGTCGGCCAACACGAGGTCGAAAGCGCGCGGATAGGTTTTCAGGACCCGTTTGAGCAAACGCAGAGCAGCCGTGACTTCGGCTTCTCCGTTTTGCTGTGGTTCGTGATCCAACAGCAAACGCAACGCAACCTGGCCCGGGAGTGCTGCCGGTAACAGCATCAGCGTCACTTGGCGATGATAATACTGCGTACGCGCGGCGGTGCCCTTTCCGATGGTGCGTTCCATACATCCCGAGCAATGGCGGCGATAGCTGGCGTGGCTCTCATGCCCATCAATGACCGCAACGCCCAATCCGTTCTGATCCGGCAGTGCCTTGTTGCGCTTCAACTGACTGTACAGCGAGTGAATGCCCGCCCGTATTCCGGCGGGCTCCATCAAGGCCACCACCCGGCCCACGCTATCGGCACTACAGACCGGCGCGCCCAGCCACTTCCGAAAGAAACTGGATTGGGCCGTGAGTTCCAGCGCATTCAGACTGCCCAGGCGAGCCCAAAACAAAGCCGCCACACTTTGTACAACCAGTCCGGTTGGAATACGCGGCAGTTTGCGCCCGTCCATCACTCCGGCCACGATGCCGCCGGTGAACCCGAACACCTTGTCGGCGTAGGCGATTAGACGTCGGAGCGTGATGATCTCTTTTCGATCTGCAGGCGTTTCCACTCCAACTCGGAAACCTCCTGCAGCAGGCCTTGCATCTGTTGGAACTCTCCCACGGCCTTGCGCACTAATTCGTGTAGATCTTTGGGTACGCAGATCTGACGGATCTTGCCGTTTTCGTTCTGCACCAAGTAAAGGGATGCGTGTCCTTCACCGGTGGCGCAGCGGCAGTTCCGTTTGCCGCACTTGCTCGAGCGCTCCGAAAGCGCTCCGCGCAAAAAACGCTTGCTGGAAACCATCTGCGCCAGCTGCGAGCGCAACTCGCGTTCGCCTGCGGACAGTTTGGCGCGACTGAGGCTCGAGGTCATGTCTTGTATCAATACTATACAAGAGACGTCGACAATGCAAGCCCCAAATCACAATCAGATTATGCTGGTAGCCCCGCCCCTGCTCTCCCTAACGCTCAGCGCCCGCTAGAATCAAGCCTTTCCGCACTACTCACTTTTTCGGTTGCGGAATCGCTGGGAAGGTGACGGATTAAGCCACCTTCCCCGCAACTCAAAGCCAAGCCCCTACGAGCAGCCGCTTGTGCCCCCGCAGTTCTCGCACTTATAGCAACTCCCATTCCGAGTCATTAACCCGCCGCACTCCGCACACAATGGGGCATCCGAAATGTGCGTATCGAACTTCATCTCCACTTGCGGATTCTCCTCAGTAGGCTTCATCATCGGCGTCGACCCTGCTTCGGCCGTCGCATACTCCGGTCCCAGGAACTTCGATCCCAGCCATCGGAAAATGTAATCCATAATCGACTTGGCATACGGAATTTGCGGATTCCCCGTCCAGCCACTTGGTTCAAAACGCACATGGCTAAATTTATCCACCAGGAACTTCAGTGGCACACCATATTGCAGGCAGAAACTGATGGCAGTTGCGAAATTGTCCATCAGACCGGAAATGGTCGAACCTTCCTTCGACATGGTGATGAAGATTTCACCCGGCGTCCCATCGGCAAACAATCCGGCAGTGATGTAGCCTTCATGCCCGGCGATAGAGAACTTATGCGTCATCGCCACCCGTTCATCCGGCAGCTTGCGACGCATGGGGCGTTCCACAATTTTTTCCACAATACGCTCGACGATTTGTGGCGAACCTGGAATCCCCACAGTGGCAGTCTTCTTATCGCCCTTGGTCCCAGCACCAGAATTCATGGGCTGGCTACGCTTGCAGTTGTCGCGATAAATCGCCACCGCTTTCAAGCCCAGCTTCCAGGATTCCATGTAGGCATCCATCACGTCTTCCACGCTCGCCTCTTCCGGCATGTTGATCGTCTTTGAGATCGCCCCGGAAATAAAGGGTTGCGCGGCAGCCATCATGCGCACGTGGCCCATGTGGTGAATGAAACGATTCCCATTGACGGGCCGGAAGCTGCAATCGAACACAGCCAGATGCTCGTCTTTCAAACCAGGTGCGCCTTCAATGGTGCCCGAAGCATCAATGTGGCTCACAATCTCTTCCACCTGCGCCGGACGGTAGCCCAGCTTGATCAACGATTGCGGCACCGTGTTGTTGACGATTTTGATCACGCCACCGCCAACCAACTTCTTATGCTTCACCAGAGCCAGATCAGGCTCAATGCCCGTGGTGTCGCAATCCATCATGAAGCCGATGGTGCCAGTGGGTGCAATCACCGTAGTCTGGGCATTCCGATAACCATGCAGTTTGCCTAATTCAAGAGCCGAATTCCAGCATTCCCACGACGCATCGTACATGTCCGCAGGCACGTGTTTGGCGTTGATGCGAGCCACCGAATCGCGATGCATTTTGATGACGTTGAGGAACGCACCTTCGTTTTCTGCATAGCCAGGGCACGGACCGGTTGCTTGGGCAATGCGGGCGCTGGTCAAATAAGCTTGACCGCACATGATGGCCGTCAAAGCACCTGCAAAATCGCGGCCACCATCGCTGTCATAAGGCAAGCCCATGGACATCAGCAGTGCGCCCAGGTTGGCATAACCCAAACCCAGCGGGCGGAAATCGTGCGAATTTTGGGCGATGCGGGCAGTAGGGTAACTGGCGTTGTCTACGATGATTTCCTGCGCCAAAATCACAGTATCCACGGCATGGCGATAGGCTGCCACGTCGAACTGGCCGCCTGGGCCCACGTAACGCATTAAATTCAGACTGACCAGATTGCAGGCCGAATCGTCCAGGAACATGTATTCGCTGCAAGGGTTCGACGCATTAATACGATCTGTATTCTTCGATGTGTGCCAACGGTTGATGGTGGTATCGTACTGCATACCAGGGTCGCCGCACTGCCAGGTGGCTTCGGAAATGGAACGCATCATTTCACGAGCTTTGTAGCGCTTCACCGGCTGGTTGGTACCACGGGCACGGGTCCACCAATCGGCATCTTCAGTGACAGCCTTCATGAACTCGTCGCTGACGCGCACAGAGTTATTGGCGTTTTGGAAGAAGATAGAACTGTAGGCTTCGCCGTCAATGGCGCTATCGTAGCCGTTGTCAATCAGGACGTGAGCCTTCTTTTCTTCCTTAGCCTTGCACCAGACAAAGTTCATCACGTCAGGATGATCCACATCAAGGATGACCATCTTGGCCGCGCGACGGGTTTTGCCACCGGACTTGATGACGCCAGCAAAGGAGTCAAAGCCTCGCATGAAGCTCAGCGGGCCACTAGCCCGACCACCACCAGAAAGAATGGCATCTTCTTCGCGAACTTTCGACAGATTCGTGCCGGTACCGGATCCCCACTTAAACAACATGCCCTCGGTCTTGGCCAAGTCCAGAATGGATTCCAGCGAGTCTTTTACGCTCACAATAAAGCAGGCGGAACATTGGGGACGCTTGACGTCCTTATCCAGCACTTTAATTGAATTCGTTGCCTCGTCGTGATACCAACCATAGCCGCGAGTATCTTTCACTCCGACGTTGAACCAAACGGGCGAATTGAAGCAGGCTTTTTGAGTCAGCATCAAATGGGCCAGTTCATGACGGAAATTTTCTACGTCTTCCGCTGTCTTAAAGTAGCGGCCTTCCCCGCCCCAATCAGCAATCGTATCGGTGACGCGGTGGATCAGTTGGCGGACGCTGGTTTCCCGATCAGGAGATCCAATCTTGCCATGGAAGTATTTACTAACCACAATGTTTGTAGCGGTTTGCGACCAGTCGGCGGGAACTTCTACGTCGCGTTGCTCAAAAATTACCGCTCCTTTGTCGTTCCCAATGGAGGCGGTCCGTTTTTCCCAACGAACATCGTCGTAGGGGGTTTGGCCAGCGCTAAGCCTGGCAGTGAAATGCTTTGGGAAAGATACTCCCACTCTTTCTTCTTTTGGTAGAGCGCGCTTCACGTCCCTGCTTGGCGCGCCAAGATCTACGCTGAGGTGTCCCATGTTATCGGTTTACGTCCTTGTTTAACTCTGTAAGTCGCTGATCTCACTAGTCTTGAGTTGACCCACAGCCGGGGGAGGCTTATGGTGGTCAGTACTGGCCCTTAACTATATGTGTAACATTGGCAATGATGCCCCAATATGTAGTACTACGTCAAGAACTATATCTAGATACGGGACATATAGTTACAGACTGAGTTCCAGCGCTATTAGTACTTAGTTTGTTCTAAGGTAAACGCGGGGGTTGTTTTGGCCCATTTGCGGGCTACACGACTTCCAGTTTCACGGTGCCTAAATCGCGAGTCCCAACCCAGATTTGCAGTTGGTGTTCCCCCGCCAAAACTTCTTCTGGTAAACGGAAATTCACTTCAAACTGCGGCGGGATCGGGTCTGTGCAGAATCGGTCAAAATCGTTCACTGGCTGACCATCAATTTCCGCTCCAAACTCTTCTGGATGAAGGACTTCTTCCAGCGTGATCTTTATGCAACGACTGACGATGCGGGTGCCACTGAGCAGGTCGATGCCATCGGTTAGGGAAATAAGTCGGGGAACCATGGGAGGTGGCGGAATAATCCGGATAGCCCCTGCTTTGCCCCAACTTTCGCCCCTCCAACCCAAAGTTACCGGTTGCAGCCCAGTTTCCACATCCCAAGGCAGCCGCACATTCACTTGAACCAGACCATCACGTTCTGGCGATCCAATATAGTAGGCCGTTGCCCTGGCCCCACCCACTCGGACTTCGAAATCCAGCAAATCGGCCAATTCAGGCAGATTTTCAATCCACAAAGATAATGCCGCGTAACGGCCTCGGGAAGGGGCGACTGGTTCCGAACTTGCGGCATTGGTGATGCGACGGATGACCGGTGCCTGTTCCGGACGCACGTGGCTATCCACCCAACCGCGAGGTCGCTTGATGGCAGAAGTCCACATATACTGCGTATTTCGACCTTCCAATGCCAACAATTGCATGTCCGATTCGCGGCAAAAGGCCTCTATTTCACTGGACGGAATGCGGACCCCGCTCCACGTATCATAACGGGCAGCGGTGTCTGGCAATCCATTGATTTGGCATCGCAACAGACCGCCGATTTTCAGCACTCGCCGAGCTTCACGAAGATAGTTCATCACCACGTCGCGACTGGGAATGTGCTGGAAAACTGCATAGGAGTAAACCAAATCAAACGATTCGTCGGCAAAGGCGGCAAGGTCGGAATTGGTGGCTACATGCACGTGGGCATGAGGAATTCCGCTGAGCCGTTCCTGCGCCAGGCTGATCATTTGATCAGAAATATCCACCCCGTGCACTTCGCCAAAGAATTCGCTCATGGGCTTCATCAACCGACCAGGACCGCAACCGATTTCCAGAGCCCGACGAGTGCGATGATTTTCCACCACGCCCAGGCGCTTCATTTCCAAATTGAGCCCAGCCACCAGATCGTTACCAGTGGCATAGAATTCGTCCTCACCCTGTTCCCGACGACCGAAGGCGACGTAGTAGTGCGCATCCTCGCTGGCCCGATTGTTCCAATCGGCACGCATTTTTGAAACTACTTCTTGATCCATTCAGCCTCCTCTGATATACATCGGTTGCCAGTCATTTTCTGATCAGTGCGGGCAATGCCAGGCGCAAAGCCAAAACAACGCTCCTGCATTTTCCAACCGGATATCGTATTGTCCTCAATTTTGTTGTCACGAGTAATGGCCGGGCGTTCGGCATGGCGTCCAAAATAAATACCGGATCGCAATAAATCGGGTTCACCTGCAAAATAAGTGCAGCCGACGCCACTTTCGCTGCAATGGGCGGTGTTGATGCGGCGCATCACATTCCCCTGGATGGTATGGCCTGTTCCAATAATAAACATGGCACCGAACTTCATACCCTCAATTTCATTCCCAATAATTCGGATTGCCGCCGATTGCATATCGGGGTTGGTGTTGTTCATCACAATTCCGAAATGGCCGTACGGGTAGGCGCTGCCAGGTTTCGAATTGAAACAACGATTACGGGACACTTCCCCATGATGGAAGCCGTCCAGATCAATACATTTCCCGTTAATTTCTTCAAAGCGATTGCCTGTGTAAGCGCTAAGATCCACGTTGCCCGCCGTATCCACAGCAACCGGCGTACCGCCACCTTCTGCATCGACGATTTCTGTAGGATATCCAATGGACTTCCCGGAATTCTGGTCTACCTTCACGCTAGTGGCATGGCCAATTTGAATGGCGTCCCTGCCGATTTCCTGAAACCTGTTGTTCCTGAAAACGCCATCCCTGTTTCGTGGTGATTTGTAGCGGGAGTGCGTCCAAAGGGCGTTTCCACGAATCCGCAAGAACGAACAGCCTTCCACCGTGAAATTCGACGCGCCATCTTCAATGAGAATTCCGCCGGTAGCATTGTTCCTGTTCTTATCGTTCAGACCACCACTATTTTCAACGCGTAAGTCGTGCAGCAGAATACGATTCCCGCCACGGACAATCACCGCTATAGCGGGAATCCGTTGCAGGGTGACGTGGGCGATTTCCAATTCCTCCACCGTATCGGCAAGAATTCCATTGCGGTCATGGAATTCGGCAAAGGTCTTATCGGAGGGAGGCAATCCACTGCGACGATTGAAAAATTGACGATTTCCTTCAATGGTAAATCGCTCCAGGCGGATCTTTTTACCCTTGACTACAATGGCCGCTTTGCCCTGGAAATCGGCAGCAAGGTGGATGGTTGTGCCGTCTTTATGACCACGCAAAGTGATGTTGAAACCATCTACAACCATGGGCGAATGGAGTTCCAAAATCCCTTTGGGAAGTTCTCGCAAGCTTTCCGCGAAAATAGATCCGCACAAAGTGAGCAGCAGGAATTGTATCCTTATTTCAATGAGCATTCAGCTAGTGGAGGCCTGCTACGGCCCGCTTCAACAGTGTAGCGTTTCGGCCCCAGACGGCGCTGTGATTGGAATCATCGGGTCCGATGGAGCTGGTCAGATCGAATTACTGCGCCTCGCCACCGGGCAAGCCCGGCCCGATATGGGCGAAATCCAGTTCCACGATCCGGCGCAATTATTGGGTCCGGCTGATAATTTGGAAATTGAGCAGGCGAAAACGATTGCCATTTTTCATACCTTCGCATTGAAGGATGCGGTGGTGCGTGGTCAGGCTCTGAATCAAATTGAAAAGCAGCGCAAGGCCGGTGCAACGGTATTGCTGGTGTCTCATGAACTGGATTTTCTGCTGGATATTGTGGACGAAATCTGGTGGATGAGCCAAGGCCGTGTGTTCCGCAAAGGAGACCCGCAGGAAGTTATATCGCGCTACCGGTTGGCCATTTCGCAACAACTTCGAGCCCAGACGCCCAGCGGTGAAATGCATCCATCCATGCGTCGCGGCGATGGACGGGCGAAGATTCAAAAGCTGGAGATTGTGAATAGCGAAGGGCAACCCGTCATCCATTTGACAAGTGGAGAAGAAGCTTCCATTCGGGTGTCCCTGGAATTTACTGCGCCTGTGGCCGATCCGGTGGTGGGCATCATGATTCGGACGCGGGTGGGGTTTGAAGTATTTGGGACCAACACGCAACTGGAAGGCGTGAAACTGGGTCCTTGCAATGCCGGGGATAGCAGAAGAATTACCTTTAGTTTCGTCGCCGGGCTATGTCCACGAGAGTACACCCTTACTGCGGCCTCTCACGACCCCGATGGAGTTTGGCACGATTGGATGGAAGATGCCATTGCCTTTTCCGTAGGTGATTCCCGCCACACCGCTGGGGTGGCTAATTTGCGGGCGAAGGTCACCGTGGAAAAGGGTTAACAGCTACTTCGTTTCAGGAACCGGAACCGGGGCCACGTCTTTTTTGCCCACCACAAACAGGGTCCCGTCGTTCTGCGTATAAATTTTCCCATCGGGGCCAATTGCCAATGGGGTGTAAGCCGCACCCAGCGCCAATTTCAGAAAAATATTCCCCACTGCTTTGCCGTTCCGATCAATAGAATACACATTGCCATCTTCGCTATTGGCGAATATAGTGCCGTCCTGATCAACCGCCACCATATTCACACACCACTCAAAACCATTGGAATGCGGAGTACATTTTTGTGCCCCATCGGCAAGAGTTTCGCACGCCATATTGTTGGTGCTTGCAAAACCCCATTCCTTCTTCAAGTCGGCATTCAGGCTGACAATTTCATAGTGCTCTTCATCGGGCAAGCAGTATTCGCGAACCCCACAAAAGGAGGGGATTCCGTAATGATTGTCTTTGATAAGCACCGAGTAAGTTCCATCGTGCGGAAAAACGGCTGGAGTAGAATCCCAGCCAAAATCATAAGCAGTCAGATAATCGCCATCGGCACTGAACTTCATTAAATGACCGCGAGCATTGTTATAGCGCGTGTAGGCTCCATAAAGAATTGAGCCGTCTGGCGCAACCACAGGGGACGCCGTGGATTGATCGGTTACCCGTCCTGCTGGTTTCTGATTTGTGGAAGGATCCACGCCTAACGGCGCTCCTTCGCGACAACCACCCTTTGTGCCATTGGCAGGCAAGCCCACTCCGCAGCCATCTGCCAGACGATCGCGTAACGAAGCTGCCCACTTGGGGGTCAGATCAGGATTGACGGCAACCAAGTAGCCATAATTCGGATTGAAGTGCGCCCGGCTGATTGTATAGATGGTCCCGTCGGGGGCAATGGAAGGGGCAACATTCACCCCTGGTCGCTGCGATCCGCAAGGGTAAGTGTCTGGTTTCGCATCGGGGCTTGGTGGCCAAGGCAAAGGAGTGAAAAATACTGTGAGACAATTTCCATCCGCCGCTGGAGCACTGGGCACAAGGTTCTTAAACTCCGCCGTCGTTATTTTTCCATCGGCACCCACACGAACCAGCCAGGCACCCATAGCGTCACGAAGATATGGTTCAAAAGGATGGAGTTTCAGAGCATTGTAGAACAAGTTTCCATTCTTATCGGCAGTCACCGGGCCGGTGACGTAGATGTTGGGGTCACTATTTTCAAAAG
Organism: Bryobacterales bacterium; assembly: GCA_043781815.1. GTDB lineage: Bacteria > Acidobacteriota > Terriglobia > Bryobacterales > Bryobacteraceae > JANXSF01. Next base: position 9,215 of record JAYWBH010000582.1, read on the forward strand.
GATTTAACGTTTCCAGTTGTTCGCCGGTTTCTCTGTCGATTTTCAACAACACGCCACCGCTGGACGGAATGTAGAGAAATTTTCCAACCAGTGCGGGGTGAAACACTGGTTCCCAATTGCTGCCATTGTCAGGAACGGGAACCCAGTCTGTTTGGGCCACCCATTTGATGACCAACTTGCCATCTTCCCACTTGAAGCGGACCACGCTCCATTCCAGTTGGTTCCACAAATCGGTACCACAAGGCGGATTGTTCTCTCGGCAAGAAACCCAATCGCCGACGCGCTGCATCATGAAAACATCGTCCCCATCCACAATGGGGGCCATGTAATGGACAAGGAGATCGCCACCTTCATCGGCGCGAATCTGATCTGCCAACAGATCGTACTGAAATTTTTCGTAGACTTTTTCCAGCTTCTGCCCGGAGACGTTCACGGCACCGGTATGCTGCGCGTTCTGGCCCCATTGGGTCCAATTTTGAGCAGATAGTGCAGAGGCCAGAAATAGAACTGCAAGACTACGAACCATCCATCTATTATCTCTCTGTTTAGAGCAAGCTCTTTTCGAGTCTTAAAAAATTGCTTTGTGTAACCAAATGGAAGCGGATTTCCAGGCGTGTCAATTTCTGAAGGCTGGCCTGCATTTGCGGTTCAGGTACGTCTGGACCGGCAAGAAATATATTGCCCGCTTCAATTTTGTAGGGAACAACTTTCCATTGCTTGAGAACCGCGCCAGGGAGCGAACGGGCCACCCGCCGGGAAACCTGATTTGGTTCCACATGCGCCAGCGGAATAGATTGTTGCAAACTTAAAGCTTCATAAAGCAGGTCCTCTTGCAGCATCCCCAGGCGGACCAAATGCTCACCAATTCGTGCCCCTGCCGGTTGCGTGGCCAGCGCCCGATCCAAATCTTCCTGAAGCACGTAGTTGGAACGAACCAATACTTCCCCCAGCCTGGGGCGATGACCCACCAGCGACGCCCTATCCGGATAAACATGCTCTGTCTTCAACCAAACCAACGGCTGATGGAAAATCCGCGAGGCAGCGTACCGCTTAACCGCTTGCACAGTGGCCAGCGCATTCACAAAATTGGCAAAGGGAATGCGCAGGGGAACCGTCAAGGCCTGCGCCCAGCCGTATATAGGCTGCACCAAAAACATTCGCAAAACAACTTGAATCCCATTCAGCAAGACTGCAACAGGCGAAACCGTTTGGACCCACCAATCCGCCATGCTGGCAACATCCACATCACTGGCGACACGCAGTAAACAATAGGCGAACAGCAGATTGGCAACCACGCTGACTGGATTTCCAATCAGCGCCTTGCGGTCGCGCCAATGCCAATACCATTGCCTTTTGCCACCGGCCCAACCATGCCATTCCCACCCTTGCAAGGCGATACCCGTGATCCAGCGAGTCCGTTGTTTTACCGCAGCGCGGAACTTACGTGGAAAGTATTCACGCGTGGCGATGGGTACGCCGTTACGCACATGAATTGGCAGGAATGCTTGTTTGCCCCCTGCCTCGTGAATGCGAAACCCGTTTTCGTAATCTTCCGTTAGGCAAGCCGGTTCAAACACCCTGTTGCCATTCTTTTCGGCCAGCCGTTCCAGCGCCCAGCGAGAAAAGCCGGTGCCGACACCGCTGGAAGGAAGAAAGCCGCCCAGAATCTCACGCACCCGCAAATCTCTGGCCTGATACTCCACAAATTCATCGCAGTAAATTCCGTGTGTGAGCTCATAAAGCGGAGTGCGCAACGCCAGTACAGGAATTTGAACCATATCCTTTTCCCCATACCAGTTGAGCCAAAGTAGCTCTTGCGGATTCACCAGGTCTTCGGCATCGTGAACAATCACGGTTTCAAAGTGCAGGCCAAAGTTTTCTTCATGCTCCAACATGGTTTGGAATATCCAATTCAAACAGTCCGCCTTGGAAGTTGGGCCGTCATGCGGAACGCGGGCCAGGTGAACATTCGGGAAACGCGATTCCACCTCTAAAATGGCCGAAATAGTGGATTCGTCGTTGCGATATCCACCAATGAAAATGTCGTAACTGGAATATTGAATGGAAGCGATATTGTGTTCCACCATTTGACGCACTACTTGATGCTCATGCCACAGTGGGACAAATATCGCCATCCGCCTCTCGGGATGATTTTTTAACTGCTCTTCAGTTGGGGCAGGTTTGGATTTTTGAAACTTGGAAAGAAAGAGTACGTAGTAGATGAACAGATCATCCACGCCACTGATCAGTATCCAGAAAAGGATGGGACCACTGATGGATAAAGCGAACAGATCCAATTGGCGAAGATGTGCAGAAAGATCCACTAAGTGAGTAGTGGTTCGCCGCCAGGAAAATTCTCAAACAATTTCAGAAAAAGTTTAGGGAAACAAGCGGTGTCGCAACAGTCAGAGTAAAATAGGGGGATTCAATGTCGAAACTTCTGGAAGGCAAAACTGCTCTGATTCTGGGCCTGGCTAATAAATGGAGCATCGCTTACGCCATTGGCCAAGCCATGGCT
>JAYWBH010000583.1:0-3918 GCA_043781815.1 Bryobacterales bacterium
CAGTCCGCTGCACAACGCCACGCGATCTGGTGCCGCTGACATCATTACTTACCTGGCGGAGAAGGGTGCTGATTTTACGGTAAAGGATCGCTTTGGACGCAATCCATTGGAAGAAGCCGAATTTGAAGCACCACCTGCCACCATTGAATTGATGAAGCGATTAACGGCTGAAGCTGCGGCCAAGGTGAAGGCGAAGTAGTCAACGCAACTCGCCACGTTTCGCCATCATTGCGATGCGTTCCCCGGCACGGTAGGCTAACGCCTGAATCGTCGCCGTTGGTTGCTGACGCCCAGATGTGACCAAACTGCTACCATCCACGACGAACAAATTCGGTACGTCGTGCGCCCGATTCTCGGCATTCACTACGGATGTTTTGGGGTCCGTACCCATCCGGCAAGTGCCCATCAGATGAACTGAAAATGCCACTTCTTCAACTGCGTCTGTCCAGGTTTTCTTTGCCCCAGCCGCTTCCAGAATCTCTACTTGCCGATCCAATAAAAATTTCAAAGTCTTCAAATCGTCGGGATGATTTCGGAAGGTCATGCGCGTTGCCGACAGCCCCCAGGCATCTTTCACCACGTCATCAAGGTCAATCGTGTTAGACCCAACAGGCAGGCAGGTTGTATGACTGCACAACGACATGGTGCGCGTGAAGTACTCGGCTAGCTGCTTCTTAAAATCGCTGCCCCAACGCGGTACATCTTTGGGCATGCCTTCCAGTGGAAAGCTGATCGGGTACCAATCAAAGCGAGCGTCAATTCCACCGCCACCAAAAAAGCCGCGCTTCGAATCGGAGTCGTAGAAATCGTGCAAAAGGCGAGTCACCTGAATGCTTTTGTAATCGTTCAATTGTTTGTCGAATAGACCCATGGCCAGCAGGCCGGTATCTACCATCAAATTCCGACCCACCATTCCATTGTTGTTGGCCAGGCCATTGGGGAACTGTTTCGATTTCGATAGCAGCAACAAGCGCGGTGTCTCCGCACCATTTGCGCAGAGCACAACCGCCTTGGCCTTCTGACGAATCTCCTTGCCAGTGCCGTCGAAATAAATCACGCCTTTGACGCGACCGTTGTTGTTTACTTCAATACTCCGCACATAGGAATTGGCGCGAATTTCACAACGCCCTGTTCTTTCCGCAACCGGAATCACAGATGCCAGGGTGCTTGATTTTGCCCGCACTTCACAACCAAAGTGCTCGCAGAATCCGCAGTGCATACAAGCCCCACGACCCTTATATGGCTGAGACAGAATTGCCACAGGTGCAGGCGCCGGATGCAATCCTAATTTCTTGGCCCCTCGATCAAAAAGTACACCGGAAGATTTAACCGGCATCGGCGGCAGCGGATAGGGTTTGGACCTCCACGGGTCAAATGGATTGGCACCTGCCAGTCCTGAAATGCCAATCTCCTGTTCAGCCTTTGTGTAGTAAGGCTCCAGTTCTGCATACTTCAGCGGCCAGTCCGCTATGGACGTTCCCTCAATTCCACCCCAGCGAGTCCGCTCTTCGAAATCCACTTCATGAAATCGCCAATAGTTCGCAGTGAAGTGGACTGTACCACCGCCCACCTGTCTGCCATAACCAACGGCAGGCTGCAGAACAGCGGACTCGTTCGCCGATTTGCGAAACGTATTCGGCTGTTTTTTATGATTGTTGGTCAGGTATCCCTGACGCATAAACTTGATCTCGTCGTGAGTGAAATCCTTTTCCTTAAGGTACGGACCCTGTTCTAAAACCACCACGCGGAATCCTGCTGTGGATAATTCCTTGGCCATCACTCCACCTGCCGCGCCGGAACCGATCACTACAAAGTCCACTTCGTCAGACGTACGGAATTGGACGCTAGGCATTGCCGCTGCCTTCTGGTGAATCGTAGAATCCGAAGGGTGGCGAAAAGTGATGCGCGTCTTCAAGCCCAATCAACTTCCAACCGACCTTGCCTTTGTTACCGCCGTACGATGGATCCCCCAGAAACCCCATCACGGTGTGTTCGCGTAGTGTGGCGAAAAAATCGGTTAATTCAATACTGGCCACTAATTTTTGGCAATCCACATTACTCAGGCTGGCAATGGATTGCGAGGTCGGAAAAAGCTGCTTGCGCCGCTGCTGCGTATTGGCCATGCCAGTCTTATAGATGGCCTGCTTTTCTTTGTCAAAACCGAATAAAGCGGCGTCGATGAAGAAAATCACTCCTGCTTCTTTGGCACCAGGGGAATCATCGGAGGGAATGATTTGCGCCGCTAGCGCCTCAATTTCAGCAGCGGTAGCAGGGTCCAATAATGCGAACTTCGTTTGCCCGGTGATCGGCAGAAGACTGAAAGGAATTGCCATGCCGATTTGCACAAGGTGCTGGCGCCTTGAGGATGTTTGCCGGGGCATATTCGTAGAGTTTAGCAATTTATTGAACCATTGTCGTTCATTGTTCCACTTACAACCGCGAAGGTATCCGCATGAGTGTGATACCTTGTCTACTTGTCCACAAAAGACACTACAACCGCCTATGATCACATCACGCCGGCACGTCGCTGGAGCGTTGTTTGTCTGTTGAGTTTGGGTATGATCATCGCCTATATTGACCGTGCCAATCTTTCCGTAGCGGTTGCCCTTCCCGATTTCAAAAAGCAATTCAACCTGGACGATTTCCAAAAAGGGTTGCTCACCTCCTCCTTTTTCTGGTCCTATGCATTGCTTCAAATCCCAGCAGGTTTTTTGGTAGACCGCTATGGTGTGAAGTATCCTTACGCCATTGCATTCTTCTTTTGGAGCTTGATGTCCGCCGCTACAAGTTTCGTTTCCACCGCATGGCAAATCATCGGATTGCGCATGATGCTTGGCGTTGGAGAATCGCTGGTAACGCCCGCCAGCATGCGTTGGATTCGCTTCAATGTCGCCGAGCGGCAACGGGGCTTGGCGGTTGGCATCTACATGGCTGGAACCAAATACGGCCCTGCCATCGGGGTGCCCCTGGCTGCTTATCTGGCAAAAGATTTCGGCTGGCAACAGATGTTTCTGATCCTCGGTTTTGGCAGCTTACTTTGGCTGATCCCCTGGATGTTTATGGTCAAGAATGACGACAAACAATTAGAATCCGCAGCGCTGGTGCGTAGCGGTAAGCCCGCCATGGCCTTTCGTCAGGTATGGAAGACGCCGCTTATTTATGGAGTCATCATCGGTACCTTTGCCTATAACTATTTCGTCTTCTTCTGCATGACCTGGCTGCCTTCCTACTTCAGGGAATATCGCAATTTTTCCCTGGAAAAAATGGGTAGCTACACGTTCTTCAGTTTCTCTGGCATGGCCACGGTGGCGATTTTGGCGGGATTCGCTGCTGACAAATTGATCGATCAGGGATGGGATCCACTGCGTGTTCGCAAGGGCTTCACCCTGGCTGGCTTGATCATAGCGTCCACAGAAATATTCGGCATTGTAGCCACTTCGCCAGAAATGTCGGCTTACATTTTTATCTTCTCGTTATCGGGGTTGGGCTTGGCCACTGCAAACTACTGGGCATTGACCCAACTGCTGATTCCTGGAGCGGCCGCCGGGCGCATCGCTGGTGTCCAAAACTTTGCTTCAAACATAGCCGGTGCCATCGCTTCAGCTTTCACCGGATATTTGATCAAAGTCAGCGGCAACTACAACGCACCCATGATAGCCATCTGGCTTTTCCTGGTGGCTGGCATCACCGCATACATTTTTATGGTTCAACGAAAATACGCACCCAAGGTACAAGACGCATGAATAAACTGATACTACTCACCGCATTCGCCAGTTGCATGGGCACCATTCTTTCTATGCGCATGATGGGCTGGGCACCTCCGCCCACATCCGTCAAGCTGGAAAATACAAAGGTGAAAATCTCTGAAGTTACCTACAACCCCGGAGCACCTCGGGAACGTTATATCCGCCCTACCGA
>JAYWBH010000584.1:0-3918 GCA_043781815.1 Bryobacterales bacterium
TGGGGCGGCAACGGCTTCAATGGGTCAGAAAATCCCACTTACTCTTTCAATGACGATCTAACATGGACCAAGGGCAAGCACATTTTCAAGCTTGGCTATTTGTATGAATTGGCACCCTACGTGGGCCTGGGACAGCAGGCAGGCGCTGGTAACATCAGCTTTGCAACAGCGAACACTGCGTTGCCCAATCAAAGCAGTCGGAACGTGGGTGGCGGGTTGGCGTTTGCATCGTTTCTACTGGGTGAATCCAACGGGGCTACGATCAACACGCCGCGTCGCGTGGGCATGCACTGGCGCTATCACGCCATGTATTTTCAGGATGATTGGCGGGTTACGCCACGACTTACTCTTAACTTTGGAATGCGTTATGAATTTAACCTTCCGGCAATCAACGACAATCAACAATGCGCCGATTTTGATCCGACACTGCCCAATCCCGGTGCCAGTGGGCGTCCCGGAGCGTTGGTCTTTTGCGGTACTGGAGCAGGTCGCATTGGCAGAGAAACCATTCCTGCAGGCTGGTACAAGGGCCTGGGTCCGCGCACGGGCTTTTCATGGAACATCGCCAACAAGACGGTTATCCGTGGTTCGGCAGGAATCAGCTATGCTCCAGTAAAATCCATTGGTGGTTCAGCTCACTTTCAGGGCTTCGCGCAAATCCTGACGTTTCCCGATCAGACAGGCGGCATTCAACCTGTCTTCAAACTGGATCAAGGTGTGCCTGCCTGGCCCAAGCCTCCCTTCATTGACCCCACCTTTTCCAACAACGCTGACGTGGATTGGTGGCAAGGTCAGGAAGCCAATCGGTTGCCTGAAATGCTTTCCTGGTCACTTACTATGCAGCGAGAAATGAGGGCTAAGTTTCTGGTGGAAGCAGGTTACAGCGCCATCATCGGCACTCATTTGATTGCCAACTTACTGAACTATAATCAGATAAATATCAACTCTCTACAACCGAACACCAACATCTTCACTAACGCTGGTCGTAACTTACTCAACACTACATTTGACAACAAAAATAACCTTGTGGCCCAGGGAGGTTACACAAAGCCTTACCCGGAGTTCCCCGATAACTTCACGTTGTTACGTTCCCTGCGGCCCTTCCCGCAATACAACAACATTTCCACAGGGAGTGGCGGAGATCATAGCGGACATTCCAGCTATCATTCGTTGTTACTCAAAGTAACTCGTCGTTATGCACGGGATCTGATGATTGACGGGTCTTACGTCTTCTCCAAAATGTTCACTGATTCCGACTCCATGTGGGGCAGCGGTGCAGCCATTGATCAATACAATCGCCGACTGGACAAAGCACTTTCGGCAAGTGACCGGACCCATGAATTGAAAGTCAATTATGTCTACAACCTTCCCATAGGTCATGGTCAAAAATGGTTGAAGCGCGGTTTTTTAAGCCAAGCCGTCGGAGGCTGGCGATTGGGCGCGGTGCAACGGTACGCCAGCGGCACCCCGATCGCGTTTACGGGCGCATATGGCTTCCCAATCATCGGCAATCGTCCTTACATTACGAGCTATGAGAATTGGCGCGCCACAACCGCTGGGGATAAGTTTGATCCGTATGTCGACCGCTACTTCAAACCCGCCACCACAGCAAGTTTCAACGGCGACGTAGCCACCATTACAAGCCAAGGTTACTTTCCATTTCAACCTCGTGACCGGGTGGGCAATATGACGAAGAACAATCCAAAAATGCGCAACTTCCCGCTGAGAAATGAAGATGTTTCCCTGGCCAAGACGTTTACCATGTCAGAGGCAAATCATGTCACTGCAGATATGCGTTTTGAAGCGTTTAATGTGCTGAATCGGACTATATTCGGAACTCCCAATACCAATATGAGCGATATCGCCAACTTTGGTTTGGTTCGAACGCAGGCGAACGCGGCGCGGCGGATGCAGTTTGCTTTGAAGTTGAATTGGTGAATGGAAAAAGGCTGGCCACAGACAGCTAGCCTTTCCCCAATACAGACCTATAACTATGACTTAGTTTGTCCCACCATTTGGGCAGGCTTTCGCGAATCCACCAAACGTTCCGTTGCTTGAGTATTTGCCACCGGCACCTGCACTTGGTCCGCCCATAAACCAACTGAAAAAGGCCTGTTCCTGGGCAAAGTAAGTGACCCCATTGGGCATTGTGATGCCTGGCATTAGGCTCCCCGAAAGTGGATCACCGGTCTCAATGTTGTTTTGGCATCCACCAACTTGCCCCAGGCCACCCCAGTCTGGCACCAGGTTTGCGACGCTTGGGTCGTTGACCCATTCCAGAAACTCATGCGAAAGAACAGATATATTCTTTGTTCCTTGAAACAAGTAGCCTTGATCGTACTCGGCTATCCCGTAAGTCTGGCCAGGATTGGACGGGATTGCAGAACCGTTATGGTACCCCAGAATGCAGCAATTGTTCGTAGTATTGGCAGGTCCATTTGAGATGACTACGCCGTACAACAAGAACAAAGGAAATTGGTTTGGGGTAATTCCCAGGTTGGTGATGATTCCTTTCAGCAGGGGATCAAGGAAATTGACGTCTACCAAACCCATGCGGGCGGGGTTATCCACCGTAGTAGCATTCGTTGAGCAGTTGCCCCCAAAATTAAACGTGGCACCATTGGTGGTGTTGTTAACAATGGAAATGGTTTGCTTAACCGCCACGGAAACACTCAACCCTAAGTGATAAGCTGGCGATACGGTGCTCACTGAGGGCCAGAATGAGGCGCGTTGAAAAGCATCAGGAAAGGTGGTGTTCCCCATGCTGATTCCATTCATAACCTGGTTCGCAGGTTGAAAAATAGTGGATTGTTGGGTCAAGGAAAGTGCCGTATTGCCCGCTCCTAAACAGCCATCATCGGCCGATGTAGGGTCGAAGGTGCGGACCACTCCAGTATATTCAACGCGCAGCGGAATGATCACGATGGGTATGGTGGTTGTGCGAGCCCCCCGATTGAAGGGATTCCCACCCACAATGCTGCCCGCATAGATGTTTCCGTCGCGTGGCGAGACCATCTGATACTGCCAGACTTGCAATTTTGGCGTGCCGATGAAGTTGTTCGCCACGGGGCTACGACCCAAATGTAGTTGGGCCGGGCTAGTGCTCATCAATTTCAATTGGCTTGGGTCGAGGATCGGTTCCTGTGCCCACATTGGCAACAATAGGGCAGCGATTGTAGTTGCTAAGGTCGTTTTTGATGCATTTAGTGCACGTTTTCGCATTCCAAAGCCGATTGCCAAAACTGCACCGGCAAGAGCAAACGTGGCGGGCTCTGGCGTGGAACTTGCATCATAAATTTGCAACGTGTTCATTGAAAAATCATTGGGATCACATGCGAAGCTACCGCACGCGGTGACGCTGAAAGCTGCTGATGTGATCTCTGGAAATGCGCTCACAGCACCCATAAACAGGGGGTTGCCTGTAATGTCGCTAGTGAATGCCTGCGCTCCCAAAAGTGTGGCTCCATTGAAAACTTGTAGCGAGCCGGAAAATTGTCCTGATGAAGTAGTCTGAATATAAGCGCCGATACCGGACTGAGCAGCAAACGATAGCGTTATGGGCCCGGATCCAAAAAAGTTGGTATCTTCAGCCCAAATCAGAGTATCCCCAATGGCATAACCAAGCGCCGGTGGAGCCCAACTGCAGTTGAGCGGCGTGACCGGATCGCAAACCGTAGAAACAAGTCCATCGGTCACTGTGAAATTACCAAAAACTGTAACTCCCAGGCCTGAATTGGCACTGAAATTGGTGGGGAGAGCGGTGCCATCCACGCCGATTTGGCTCCAATTTACTGTATCAATGGGGACCAGTGGTGCAATTAAGAATACCGTGGCCAAAGCTGGGGATGTGGCCATGCTGCACAGAAGCAGCATCCCGCCGAACGTTTTGTACATTAAGAATCCTTTCGCCCTCAATGG
>JAYWBH010000585.1:0-11714 GCA_043781815.1 Bryobacterales bacterium
TGATTTCGTTCGCGAATTCAAACCCTGAAACCGGTAGCTATTATCGGAGGCGGCATCACTGGCCTGAGTGCCGCCTACTACCTTCAAAAGGCCAACCGCTCGGCTATTTTGTTCGAAAAAACTCCACGTCTTGGTGGAGTCATTGAGACCAATCGTATAGAAGGTTGCCTGGTTGAAGGTGGCCCCGATAGTTTTCTTTCCGCCAAACCGGCGGCTCTCCAACTTATCAAGGATCTGGGCCTGGAATCAGAAGTAATTGGTTCCAATGACCACTTACGCGTCACTTACATGGTGCGCCACGGTAAGTTAGTGCCCATGCCCGATGGCTTGGCAATGATGATACCCACTAAGATATGGCCCATGGTCACCACTCCGCTGGTCGGTTGGGGAACTAAGATCCGTATGGCACTGGAGTATTTCCGTAAGCCTGAAGTTGTGGGCGAACGGTCTGTAGCGGAGATGATTCGAAGCCATTATGGGCAGGAAACAGTAGACTACCTGGCCGAACCGCTGCTGGCCGGAGTCTTCGGTGGCGATCCAGAGCAGTTGAGTGCCAATGCAGTATTACAGCAATTTGTCGAATTGGAACAGAAGTACGGCAGCTTAACCAAAGGCACGCTAGCCCGTCGCGCCGCTGCTCCCGCCGCCACTGGGACACTCTTCCGCACAATGAAAGATGGACTGGGGACATTGCCCACAGCCATCAAGAATGCGATTGCCGGGAAAGTTGAGATCCGTCATGGAACAGTGGAGCGCATAGAAAAAAGTGCCGATGGCGATTATCTGGTAAATGGACAGCCAGTAAGTCGCGTAATTGTCTGCACACCCGCCTGGCAGGCTGCCGATATCTTACGTAGCATCGCCCCAAAAGCGTCAGAAGGTCTGGGTGCTATCGGTTACAATTCGTCCATCACCATCGGACTTATTTATGACCGCGCTACGTTCCCCCATCCACTGAACGGTTTCGGCTTCTTAGTGCCTGCAAAAGAGCGCCGGCGCATGGCCGCTTGTACCTGGGTGGGGACTAAGTTCAGCCATCGCGTGCCCAATGACAAGGTGTTACTGCGCTGCTTCGTCGGCGGCACCGGGGCTGGGTTGAGTGATGCCCAGTTAGTGGAAGAAGTTAGAGTTGAGTTACAAGGTTGGATGGGAATCAACGTGGCACCAGTGGCTCAAAATGTTGTCCGCTGGAATCGAGCCATGGCGCAATATACGGTGGGACATCAGACGCGAGTGGCGGCGATTGTGGATGAGTTGAAAGTGCTACCTGGGATACATTTGGCCGGGAATGCGTATGAAGGCATCGGGATCCCCGATTGCATCCGCATGGGGAAGGCTGCTGCCGAGAAGTGCCAGCCAGCACATTCATAAATTGACAATAAATGAAGGCAGCGCTACCCTAGTAGACATGAGCATGGCATCCCTGAACATTTCGCTTCCCCAATCTCTAAAGGATTACGTGGAGGATCAAGTGAAAGGCAATGGCTACAGCACGCCCAGCGAATATGTCCGCGAGCTGTTGCGCCAAGACCAGGATCGTCGTGCTGAGCAAAAATTGGAAGCGCTTCTGCTGGAAGGTCTCAGGTCAGGCGATCCGATTGAGATCACGCCGGAATATTGGGAAAACAAACGACGGAAACTTATGGAACGGCATTCTAAGAAAAAAGGCCACCAGTGAGGCTACTACCTGATTTCCACCACTATGTCTCCGGATCGGAAACACTCCTCAATCTGCGGCCAGATTTCCCCGAATTTTTTTAGAAGAAATGCTTTGCGGCAATTTCCGGTACGAACCCAGATGAACCTGCCATCTTTTGACTTATTTGCAAAATTCAAGAAGTCTTGATCTTTCGAAATCACAATGAAATCGTTCTCTTTGGCGTATGTCCAAATTTCGATATCCGATGCCAGGTCGAGATCAAAATCAGCGACATGGAAGGCGTTGATTCCTTTTGAAGCTAGAAATCGAGCAAGGGCGCAAGGTAGTTGGTTATCGACTAGAAATTTCACGCTGTACGAAGAACGGCGTGGTCCGTTTGATGCGCAGCATATTCAATGGAAGCCATTATGTCCTCATGCTCAAGCGTAGGGTAGTCAGTCAGAATTTCATCAAAAGAAGCTCCTGAACTGAGCAGCTCCAGCACATCAGTAACGCGAATCCGCAAGCCTCGAATACAAGGTCTGCCACCACATTTACCAGCCTCAATCGTGATTCTATTCAAGCGGTTTGAAGTCATGATGTTTCTACTCTTATTTTATGCTACTTCCTCTTTAACAATTCCACATCCAGCGTGATAGTCACGTCGTCCCCCACCACAAAACTGCCCGCTTCCACCACAGCATTGTAGAGCATGCCGAATTCCTTGCGATTGATTTTGGTAGTAGCAGATGCGCCGATTTTGGGACCACTCTTCGGATCATTTACTTCCCCACTGGGACCGTCCACAGTCAGAGTAACTGGCTTAGTTACTCCGCGAATCGTCAAATCGCCCAGGATACTTAGGCCCGCTGCGGTTTTAACGAACTTACTACTTTTAAAAGTGATCACAGGGAACTTGGCCACATCCAGAAATTCGGCACTGCGCAAATGGTTGTCACGCCGAGGTTCGCGAGTGGTGATGGAACTGGCATCAATCGTAGCCTCAAGCGACGCTCCAGCCAGATTCTTGGGGTCGTAAATGGCTTTACCGCTCACCTTTGTAAACTCGCCCTTCACGTTTGAGATCATGATGTGCCGCACTGAAAACTGAGCACTGGAATGGTTACTATCAATTTCCCAACTCTGCGCTTGCAGTGCCGGTAAGCACGCTGTGGCCAATAAAATTAGCTTATTTATCATTTCGTCCTTGCAATATCACGACGTGGATTCCGCCTATTCAGGTTACATTCATTTAGTTCTTGATCACGTTCCCAAACATTTTCCCGCCATGCTTCTTACCAACCCAAGTTCCGGCATAACTGCTATTGAAGATTAACACTCGAGCCTGCACAATGCCCGCTCCAGGAATGGGGAAGTTAGTCAGTGTGATCACCGGAGTGTCGCCAGCCCACTTCACTTGGACAGGTAAGCTGAACTTGATTTCTTTACGATTGAATTCAAACCGAGTGTCCAGCTTCCACGTATCGTCTTTCAACTTCGTAGCACTTTCAATGACGTAACGATCCTCACTCATTTCCGACACGCCATCCTCAGTGAACAGTCCGGAAAGGGTGACATTGGTCAAGCCTTCCTGGAAGCGCTTTTCCATGGAGGAAAGTGGTTCAGCAGCTTGGCAAGTGAGGATGAGGAAGAGGAGAATAACCAGGAATTGCATATCTTTTATTGTGCACGGAATTAGTTGGGCGAAGTCAGTGAAGCGGTATGGTGCTAAAATCGTCTTGTACAAATTGTACAACAGTACATCATGACGCGAATCAACATCTCAAAAGCAAGAGCGGAATTTCCGGATATCCTTAACCGTGCGGCCTATGGACATGAACGAACCATTCTTTCCCGCCGTGGCAAGGACCTTGCCGCCATTATCTCAATTGAAGACCTTCGACTTTTAGAGCGTTTGGCAGAGGATGAAATGGATCGCATTGACTTGGAGGATGCTCGAGCCGCACTTGCTGAACCGGGAGAAAATATTTCCTTCGAGCAAGTGAAAAAAAATCTGGGAATCTAGGCTTTTCGATTGATCTATCGTATTGAATTCCGTCCCTCTGCGGAACAGGGCCTTGCCAAACTGGACCCCTACATTCGAAGGAAGGTTAGCGCAGGCATTGATAAACTTGCTGTAAACCCCCGTCCGATTGGGGCAAAACTGCTTAAGGGAGCGGAGCGACTTTACCGTGTCTACGCCGTACCCGGCAAAGACTATCGCGTCATTTATGAAATTAAAGATGCAATTCTTTTGATCCTGGTTGTAAAGGTTGGCGACCGCAAAGACGTCTATCGCAGCCTGTAGTCACCTCCTCTTATCTGCGTTAATCTGCGACATCTGCGGATAAAAATACCACTGGGCCTGTAACCGCACCCCCATCCACGCTAAACTAGAAGTTCCCCGTGATATCAGTAAGCAATGTAACCATGCGCTACGGCGCCAAAATTCTGTTTGAAGATGTGTCAACAGCATTCCTCGACAATCGCCGCTATGGCCTGACTGGGCCAAACGGTTCTGGCAAGTCCACCTTCATGAAGCTCTTGACCAACGAATTGGAGCCGCATAAAGGTTCTGTCGTGCGGCCTAAAAAGTTCGGCGTGTTGCGCCAGGACCAGTCGGAGTTCGACGCTTTCCGCGTGATCGACACTGTCATTATGGGCAATCGAGGCCTTTGGGCTGCTCTTGAAGAGCGCGAACTCATTTACTCCAAACCTGAAATGACCGATGAAGATGGCATGCGTCTAGGTGAACTGGAAGGTATTGTTGGCGATGAAGACGGCTACACCGCAGAAAGCGATGCCGCTGTTTTGCTGGATGGCTTAGACGTCCCAATCGACTTTCATGAGCGCATGATGGGCGAACTGCAAGGTGGCCACAAGGTGCGCGTGCTGCTGGCGCAGGCTCTATTTGGCCACCCCGGCGCATTATTCCTGGACGAACCGACCAACTACCTTGATTTGGAATCCATCCATTGGTTGGAAGATTTCCTGATCCATTACGAAGGCACGCTGATTGTCATTTCGCATGACAGGCACTTCCTAAACAACGTCTGCACACACATTGCCGATATTGACTATCAGACCATCATCACTTACCCCGGTGGTTATGACGATATGGTGTTGCGTAAAACGCAGGTGCGTTCGCAAGTGGAATCGGGCAACCTGCAGCGGGAAAAGAAGATTGCGCAATTAAGTGAATTCATCGCGCGCTTTTCCGCTGGTACGCGCTCCAGCCAGGTGACATCGCGTAAAAAGGAAGTGGAGCGGCTGCAAACATCGGACTTGGCCCGGTCTAACATTGCCCGCCCGTTCATTCGTTTCCAGATGAACCGTCCGTCGGGCCGCACTGCTTTGGCATTTGACGGAGTTTCCAAAGCCTACGGTGACAATAAAGTCATTAAAGGATTCAGCGCCAACATACAACGGGGCGACAAGATTGCGCTGGTGGGTCGTAACGGCGTTGGTAAGACCACGCTTCTGAAGGCATTGTTGGACAAAGCTCCGGGAGTAAGTGAAACCGATACTTCCCGTGATGCCGGGCAAGTGGATTGGGGACACGAAGTTTCCGTCGGCTATTTTGCGCAGGACCATCGCAGTTCCATTCAAGGCGGCATGACCGCGTTTGAGTGGCTGTACCAGTGGGATCCGTTGCTAGCGCAAGAAGACATTCGCGGTTTGTTGGGTCAAATGTTATTCAGCGGCGAGGAAGGCATTAAGCCTACGGAAGCTCTTTCCGGTGGTGAGGCGGCGCGATTGATTATGTGTAAGTTGATGCTGCAGAAGCCCAACTTTCTGGTGTTCGACGAACCTACAAATCACTTAGACCTGGAAGCCATCAACGCGCTCAACATTGCTTTGCAGAAGTATGAGGGCACGGTATTCCTGGTTACTCACGATGAAGATCTGATCGACGAAGTGGCCACGCGAATTTGGCGGTTCGACGGCGGCGAGATTGAGGACTTCAAGGACATTTACGAAGAGTACTTGAAGCTGCATCCGTCGGAAAGATAGTCCCTTAGTGCCGGAAATGGCGCACGCCAGTGAACACCATGGCTAAACCAAGACGGTCTGCGGCAGCGATCACTTCCGCGTCCTTTACTGAACCGCCGGGCTGAATCACCGCTGTAATCCCGTGCTTGGCAGCTTCTTCTAATCCGTCGGGAAAAGGGAAGAACGCATCGGAAGCCAGCACGCATCCGGCTAGTGGAAGTACCGCTTTCATGGCCCCAACCTTGACGGAATCCACACGGCTCATTTGGCCTGCTCCGGCGCTGACAGACTGTCCTGCGCGGGCATATACAATGGCGTTGGACTTCACGTGTTTCACTATTTTCCATCCGAAAACTAACGCCTGCCATTCTTCTTCGGTTGGTTGACGCTGGGTTTTTACTGAGGCTTGGGAACGGTCGAAGGTCAATGAATCGACCGATTGCGCCAGCATGCCACCGCTGATTGATTTCACTACATAACGTTCGTCTGATGGAGTGACGCGGACCAGGCGCAAGTTTTTCTTTAAGGCCAATACGGCCAATGCTTCCGTTGAAAACGCCGGAGCGGCAATGCATTCGGTGAAGATCTTGGCCAGTTCGGTTGCAGTCTCTGCATCCAGTTCGCGATTGAAGGCAAGTACGCCTCCGAAAGCAGAAACAGGGTCTGCTTCAAGTGCCTTGCGATAAGCCGTGGCCAGCGTTTTTTGTTCAGCGCAGCCACAAGGATTTGTATGCTTAACGATGGCACAGGCCGGGTCCGAAAATTCGTTAATCAATTGCCAGGCAGCATCCAGATCCACCAAATTGTTGTAACTCAGTTCCTTGCCTTGCAGTTGCTCGGCACCAGCCACACCGCCAGCACCGTTGGAATAAAGCGCTGCTTGTTGATGCGGATTTTCACCGTAGCGGAGTGACATTTTCAACGGCTGCCGGATGCTGAGTGTCTGAGGTAGAACCGTTGGCTGATCCACAAACTCATCCGCAGAAATCGCAATACTTTCCAGGCGAGCGGTGATGGCTGCATCGTAGGCGGCAGTCATCGTAAACGCTTTTTTGGCCAGATTCCAGTGGGTGTTCAGGCTCAAACAACCGTCGTTCGATTGCAGCTCGGCAAGCAATTGAACGTAGTCATAAGGCGAAGTTACCACGGCCACATCCTGGTAATTCTTGGCAGCGGCGCGGATCATGGTTGGGCCGCCGATGTCGATATTCTCAATCAGATGGTGGATTGATGCGCTTTTATCCGCAGCCACTTTCTCAAAGGCGTAGAGATTCACCACCACCATATCAATGGTGGGAATGCCGTGGGCGGCGATCGCTTCCATGTGATCAGATTTGGAGCGAATGGCAAGAATGCCGCCGGCTACCCGTGGATGGATAGTTTTAACTCTGCCGTCCAACATTTCAGGAAAGCCAGTTACTTCCGCCACATCTTTCACTGGGATGCCAGCATCTTTGATGGCCTTTGCGGTGCCGCCAGTGGAAATCAATTCCACCCCAAGTCCGTTCAAACCTCGTGCAAATTCCACGAGGTCCGTTTTGTCTGTGAGGCTCAACAGAGCC
The DNA here is from genome assembly GCA_043781815.1 of Bryobacterales bacterium. Classification (GTDB taxonomy): domain Bacteria; phylum Acidobacteriota; class Terriglobia; order Bryobacterales; family Bryobacteraceae; genus JANXSF01. Next base: position 7,195 of record JAYWBH010000585.1, read on the forward strand.
CGCCTGATTTTTGCCATGAAATGGTAATTTTCTCATAGAGGACCATCGCACGGATACAATAAAATGTGCCTTATAAAGTAACTCTGATTCCAGGCGACGGAATTGGTCCGGAAGTTGCGGATGCCACGGTCCGCGCCGTTGACGCCACAGGCGTTGCCATTGAGTGGGAACGCGTCGAATTAACATCGAAGATTATAGAAGCCGCTGGTACGCCAGTGCCGCAGCATGTACTGGATTCACTGGATCGCACTCGCTTGGGCTTGAAAGGACCGGTGACTACGCCGGTGGCCGGTGGATTTTCCAGCGTGAATGTGGCGTTGCGCAAGAAGCTGGATCTGTTTGCCAATGTTCGTCCAGTGCATACCCTGCCTGGTTTGAAAACGCGCTTTGACGATCTGAAAATTGACATGATCCTGTTCCGGGAAAACACTGAAGATGTCTATTCCGGCCTGGAACATGAAGTGGTGAAAGACGTTGTAGAGAGTCTGAAAATCATCACCCGCACCGCTAGCATCAAGATTGCCGAATACGCTTTTGCTTACGCCCAACGCATGGGGAGAAAGAAAGTGGTGGCGGTACACAAGGCCAATATCATGAAGTTATCGGACGGCCTTTTTCTTCGCTGTTGCCGTGAAGTGGCCGAACGTTATCCGTGGATATCCTACAAAGAACTGATCGTCGACAATGCGTCCATGCAGTTGGTGATGCGGCCGGAAACGTTTGACGTGCTGATTTTACCGAACCTATACGGCGATATTCTTTCCGATTTGGCAGCGGGCTTAGTGGGTGGACTGGGCATTGTGCCTGGGGCCAACATGGGTCGTGATCATGCGGTGTTTGAAGCGGTCCACGGGTCGGCACCAGACATTGCTGGTAAAGGTTTGGCCAATCCCACCGCGCTGATGATGTCGGCAGGGATGATGCTGACCCACTTAGGGGAGCATGATGCGGCTAAGCGATTGCACGACGCTATTGGCAAAGTATATTTGGATGGAAAACCGTTGACGGGTGATGTTGGAGGAAATGCCAACACCACCCAATTTACAGATGCCGTAATTGCGGCAATGAAATAGTAAGTTAGTTGATGGTAATTGTGTCTGACTTTGTATCGCCACTGTAAGTGGCTGTAACTGTGGCCGTCGCAGGTCCTGACCCAGCCGTAAAGGTGACAATTCCGTAAGTTACTCCGGCGGGAATGATGATCGTTGAGCTGCTTAAAGGAACTGCTGTTGGGTTGCTATTGGTTAGCGTGACTACTGCTCCGCCAGGCGGTGCAGGAAAGCGCAGACCCACCTCAAACTTGGTTGTCTGTCCGGTGTTGATGGTTGGTACGCCAAACAATGCGGAGTAAATAGCAGGAAGAATAGTCAACTGCGATTGTGTGGTGGTGACGCCGTAGGTTGCGAAGATGTTGGTGGTTTTTGGAGCCGTAACCGACACCGGAGTAATTGGGAAGTTGACTCTGCTTAATCCTGCGGGAATGAAAGCATTGGGTGGCACTGTGGCGGCTGAGGTGTCGGAACTACCCAATGACAGCGCAACGCCGCCTGGGGGCGCATTTCCATTCAAGTACACCGTGCCTGTTACAGGTCTGGCGGATGAAGTCGCGTTTTCGCTTAACGCAATGAAACTTAGCAATGGATCCACAGCCAGAGTATTGGTAACCGTGGTGCTGCCTGAAGTAGCAGTGATAATGGGAACAAAACTGGAATTCACAGTGGTGGTGGTAATGGGGAAGGTGACACTGCGGGCACCTGCAGGGATTAATGCACCGGAAGGAACGGCAGCGATGCTGGGAGTTTCACTGGTCAATGTAACAGCGGTTCCACCAACAGGTGCGATGGTTGCCAAAGTAACTGTGCCAGTGGTGGAAGCCCCACCAACCAATTGGCGGTTGGCCAGAAATAGCGAGCTAGTAGGCGCAGGCGGATTGAACGGAGCTTTTCCTGTAATAGGGAATGGCCGATACAAGGGGTCACCCACATTCAAGATCACCCATTTCAACCAACGAGTATTGCGAAGAAACGCATCGCCAACATTGGCACCTTCCAGTAAGTTACGAGCCAATCCGCCAGGGCGGGTGAGCCCGTCCAGATAGGGTTCATTTACTGCGCCACTGGTCACGGTGATTCCGTTGAGCAAAGCGTTTGCAACCCAGTTGGGACCACTGCGGGGATCGGCTGCTGAATTACTATCCAGATGAACTCCAATGGACCCTGGAGCAAAGTTGAAAACACCAGCACCGTTGTAGTGATTAAAGCTATACCAGCCGCTATAGAATGCAACCGGAGTCCCGGCAGGTGCAGGACAGGTAAGCGGTGCAGGACTGGTGCCAAATTCTTCGTTATTTGTATCTTCGGTGACGGTGAAGCCGGCTTGGTTCATGAACGTTGCTGCTTTGAAGAGGTCGAACTCGCCTGCATCATAACTGACGTCGCGAAGGTTCGTAATGGGGCCGTGATTACGGTCAATGCAGACAGCGCCAGTAAGATTATTCATGGCCGTTGTGGCACCGTCTACCAAGCCGTTGGCGATGGCAGGGGTTGCTCCATCGAGCCGCCATACTGAGTAAATAAGGGTGCTGCGCGGAGAGGCGCGATAGGCTTCGAATGTTTGAAATGGCAGATAGACATTGCCCTGGTTTTGATTGTCAGCAAAGTATCGGTGAGGGGCGCTGGGAACTAAAAAGAAGTTCTGGGTTGTGTATTGATCCCACACATCGGCCACGTAGGAATCCAGAGCTAAAAAGCCGGTGTTGGTCAGATATCGAAAAGGGCGCACATAGGCCAAAACAATGTAGAGGATTTTTGTTTTACCTTCAGTGACCAGGCAATTTCGAATCGGTGCTTTTACATAAGTGTTGTAGTCTGTTTGGTTCAGGGCGATGGCTGTCGGATCAGGAAGCGTGATGGCACACACTGCAGTGATGGATCGAGCGGCAATATAGTGATCTTTCACCGCTACAGAATCAGGTGAGTTAGAAACATAGACAACCATTGTTTTGGCGGCCAATGGGTCAACGGCATATAACTCGCCGCCAAGGGCTGTGAGTAAGCACGCAAGTTGCAGGGTGTAAGTGAATGGAAAGTGTTTTAACACAATTAGCCTCCGTTAATGTTGACAACATTGAGTCGTGTTATTGTTCTAGTATGACTCTATACCAAGGTACCATTCCCCCAGGTCCCGGTGGGTGCCGTTTTTGCGGGATTCATTGCGTTTTCTTTATTTTTCTGACGATGATGTTGGCAACGAATGTGGCTTATGCGACACCGATTCTATCGCCTGTTTGCGGGTCAGGATCGAATAATATTCCTGATGCGGTGGATGACGGTTTGGGGGGCATCACGCCGGGCATCCTTTCCTGTGGCATTACTACGAACCTTTCCGGCATAGTTGGATCTGGAAACACGCTAACCATTTCGCTGATCGGATTTCATCATGAAGCGTCAGGCGATATTGGAATTACGTTGACGCATTTCACAGACGCGACGCGCACGGTAATTCTGGGTACTCAGCAGACTATGATCTATCGCATTGGCAAAGTGAGTATTGACCCGAATGACTTCGGCTATGCGGCGCAGTTTGGCGACCCACTTGGCTTCGGCGAGAATTACGATTTTAATTCCGCCAATACAACTAACATATGGACAGTGGCCACCAGCCTGGGCGCAGCCGATTTTATTCCCGGACAGGTTGCCGGATTCAACGCTGGGTATGGAACCAATGGACCTTTGAGTTCGGTGCCGAATGTGTTCTCTTCCATGTTTGCAGGGCAACTGATTGCTGGATTTTGGCAGTTAGATGTTACGGATTATGCAGCGGGCCCATCAGCCATTCCGGTAACTGGAACGTTGTTGCAATGGCAGTTAGATATCGCCAATACGACGATCATTCCTGAACCTGGATACGGTGTGGTTGTGCTGGCAATGTTGATGGGATTTGCGACACTACGGCGTCGCGACCAGATTCAATAAACAAACCAGACAGGCCGCATTAACTTCACTTGTTGAAGCTGCCGCCCAGCAACTTTACCTGATTTACAGGTTCACTTAGTTGACTCCCCAGCCAAGTAAGTAATGCAAGTTTTCCATGTTAGCGGCCCACTTAGTTTTGACAACGACTCGAATCGATCCGAGCGCCTCCCCTGTTGAAGGAGAGGGCTTTGAGTAACAAGAGCATTCCGGCCGGAACTTATCTCTCTGTAATTGATGTTAGCAGGGTAGGTGGTAACTTCTTGGCGAGGTGGATGCGGTAAGTGGTTCAAATCTTGGGGGATGGGGCTTATTATTTAGGTTGTGATTGGGTGGGGGTTGGTGGGATATTCCTCCTGGATTGTCCTTTTCAGCTCTTGAAAATATCTGCTCTCTGGCCCAAATTGTTGTTATCAGCGTTCATCTGCGTCCATCAGCGGCCCAAATTAATAGCCGGTAGAGTAGGAGGGGACCAAAGTGCCCCTCCCCTCGTCGAACCGGACGTGCAGATTTCCCGCATCCGGCTCTCCTGCAAACCTTCGTCAGTAG
>JAYWBH010000586.1:0-3916 GCA_043781815.1 Bryobacterales bacterium
TCTGGAGCCGTACTTCTTCATCGGCTATCTGATTTCCATTGCACTCTTCGGTTTGTATCAGGCTATCTTTATGGCCAATGCAGGCGGGGCTTGGGACAACGCAAAGAAGATTGTGGAGACGGAGCTGAAGGCCAAAGGGACACCTTTACACGAAGCAACGGTAGTGGGCGATACGGTAGGCGATCCATTCAAGGACACGTCCTCCGTAGCGTTGAACCCAATCATCAAGTTCACTACCTTGTTTGGATTGCTGGCAGTGGAATTGGCGGTGAAGTTGACTGAGGATCAAGGAGCTTGGCTCAGCACCAGTCTGGCCGTAGTGTTCCTGTTGATCTCCATGTTCTTCGTCCACCGATCATTCTACGGAATGCGAATCGACGCCAAGAAGTAGCTTTCGCTGAAATAAGTGTAAGTGAGGTGAGTCCAGATTTTGTCCAGGCTCACCTTACATTCATTAGAAAAACTTATAATTTAAGGAAACGTTAATATAATCAGCTATTAATCATTACAAACACGGTAAAAACTTCTCGATTCTGCAAATACTGCCTGATTCATACTTACCCGCTCCATCAACTCTTCCCAAAAACACCTCTGATTGCAACATACGCATGTTGGCTAATCACTTGCACACTATTTCTAGCTGCGACTGAGGATAACTCCGTCGCGGTAAAGCCACCGCGAATCTGCATGACGTAGGTTCGATTGGGCTGCAAGAACTAACTCAAGGAGACTGCAATGCTGAAAACAATGTTGATGCAAATAACAAGTCTGACTCTTGCGAGTGCCGGCTTAATTTTGGGTGAACAATGGACTGGATGGATTACGGATGAACCGTGCGCCAAAACAGGCCAATATGCAGGTGAAGCGCATCAGAAACACGCAGATCAAGGACGATCTATTGTTTTTGTTGAGGAATCCACCAAGAAAATCCACGTGATTCAAAACGCGGATTTAGTGAACAAGCTGGTTGGCCAGAAAGTAACTCTTACCGGATCGGCTAAGCCTGATGGAAGCATAGAGGTTGAGTCAGTCGCTCACATCAGATAGTTGAAGCGGAATGAAACGGAATGGGCGGCGAACCTGCCGCCTGTTCTCACCATAGCCCCGACCTGAAGCCAGGATGCCGCTACTATAGTGTAGTCGCCTGTGCTTAGTTTTCGAATCTTTATCTATTTTTTATTGATCGCTTTGGCTGGTTGCAGCCTACAGCCCAAATTGTTATTGGTGGATGGAGAGCGCAAATTCACGCTGGATTCCAACGGTGCGCTGAGGGGTGCCGAGGGTTTTACAACATCACAAATCCAAACAATTAAAGGCTTGTTGGGAGGTGCCCGCTTCCCCGTTCCCAATTATTTGAAAGACATCCTTACCGATGACTACGATGCCGTGGATGGTGAAGAACTCATTGCTTTGGAACCAGTGAAAGTGATTGTCACCACCGATTCCCCAATCTTCCGCTGGAAGCCGGTGAGCGGCATGAATTCCTATCAGGTGCTGATTCGCGATCATCGTGACATTGTGGTGAAGCGCAGCGGAAATATTGCAGAAACTGAGTGGACGCCGTCAAAACCATTGGCCCAAGGGGAAGTGTTTCATTGGCGCGTCACGGCCGGAAAAGGTAAGGAAGAAGCAGTCTCGCATTGGACAAAATTCGCAGTACCAGGCGAAGCGGCGTTAACAGAAATTGAAGCGACCCGAAAGCTGGGCTCGCACTTGCTGTTGGCGATTGCGTACGCAAGGTGTGGAGCACTGGCCAGCGCCGATAAGGAGCTCGGCGAACTGGAACAGGCCAGCGTTGGTTCCGATTTGGTGAAACGCTGGCGTGGCCAGTTGAAGCCCGATTCCGTAAGGTAAGTTACGCCGTCACTAAAGCCGTTGTTCGAATACCGGAAATGTCAAATCGGCGTCGACATTTTTTGCAATCCATCTTATCGTCCAACAAAACCATATAGCTTTCGGTCTTGGCGAACTTCGCATGGTCGGCTGTGCCTGCTCCATTTGGCAAGCGATCTTTTTTACGACGCACAAGCCATTTCAGGTCGTAAGTATCCACGCTCCGGCAAAAGCTGCAATTGAGCTGCGCAGGTTTCGTGGTTTGCGATTCAGTATAAAAATTTCTCTCATCCATGGGGGGTTCCTTTTACAGCGGGAGAATTTCTTCGCGATCTGGATCAAAATGCAGCGTTCGTTTTTGGACATAGGCAATATTGCCCAAGTGAGATGCCATTGCCGAGCGGTGTCCAATCAATACATCGCCATTCGGACGTTTGCGACTGCGGCAGCAATCAAGGAAATTTTCCACGTGATCAATGGTCTGATCCCGTTCCGATTTCACCGTGACAGGCACCGCATTCTTACCGACTGGAGTGAATGTATAGGCCTGCCGCGTAATGTTCAGGCGTCCTTCCGTACCGCACATTTCAATGGCCGCCCCAGTGATGCCAGGGGCCAAGGTAGCTTCAAACGTTGCCGTCCATTCCTTAGGATATTGCAGCAACACGTTAATGGTATCGGGCGCAGTGCGTCCATCTTTGTAATGATAAATCCCGCCGCTGGCCGAAGCCATAATGGGGTTATCCTGACCCATAAACATGTGCACCACGTCGATCCAATGAGTGAACAGATCGGTAACCTGTCCGCCGCCGTAATCCAGGTAAGCGCGGAAATTGTAGTACTGTTGCGGATCGTAATCGCGCCACTTAATGGGCCCTAAGAAGCGAGCCCAATCCAAATTGGAAGGCTGCGTTTGAAATTCAGCCGGGGCTTTCCGCAAGTGATACGTGTTGCCGTGCCACCAGGTGCGAGCCATGGTGATTTTGCCAAGCTTGTTGGTATCGAAATATTCCTGCTTGGCCTGCAAATAAATTTTGCCCGACCGTTGCTGCATGCCCACTTGGCAAATGCGATTGTTGACCCGCGCTGCTTTCACAATGGGCGGACCCTGTTCAATGGTGAGCGTCAGCGGCTTTTCCACATAAACGTCCTTGCCCGCATTCAACGCATCAATGGCAATGTTTGCATGCCAATGATCGGGAGTGGCAATTAGGCAGGCGTCAATGTTCTTCTGCTCAAGCAGCTTGCGGTGATCGTTGTAGCCTTTGGCACCAGGAGCCTTGCTCTGCACACGGTCCAGCTTCGGACTGTAGATGTCAGCAACAGCGGTGACGTCCACTTGGTTGGTGCCCTGAAACTGGGTCATCACAAAATAGCCACGTTCGCCAGCGCCGATGAGACCCAATTGAATTCGGTCATTGGCACCGAGGATCCGCGAATAGGAAGCAGCCGTCATAGCAGCCGCGGTTCGCAGCACTTGGCGCCGAGTGTTGGTAGAAATCTGCATTGCTACGAATTATAGCGGATGTGTACGGTCAGTGGCTGACGATGTTCATGCTGATATATTTCGTTTGCAGTAAACTACCCGTCGCGAGGACGCAGATAAAACTCCAGGGCATCTTCCGAACTTACTCCCTTCGGTTCTGCAGAAGCTTCGGGGTGGGTACTACGGTAGCGAGCCAGCATCAAGCCTCGCAACTGCTCCACCACATCGGGATGCTTGGCAGCCACGTCGGTAAACTCACCAGGGTCGGCCTTCAGATCGTACAAGCGAACGTAGCGACCTGGGGTGGGCTGGCCCGTTTCATAACCGTCGGTACGTTTGCGCTTACCTGAACAGTGCACAAACTTCCAACGATCCGTACGAACGCAGGCTTCCTCGTTTTCTAAGTATTGGCTGAAAATGTGGTCGCGACGTTTGGCTGGAGCCCTGCCTTCCAGATAGGGACGCAGACTTTGCCCGTGCTGAATAGGAAGCTTTTCCAGACCCATCATGTCGGTGATCGTCGCCGGGACGTCAATGTGTTCGGTGAAATCGCGAATCACTTTCCCCTTTCCGATGCGACCGGGGTAGCGCATGATC
>JAYWBH010000587.1:0-3911 GCA_043781815.1 Bryobacterales bacterium
CCCGGATTTGATCAGAGCCTCCGGGCGATGCTTACGTGCGAAAGAGAGCACATCCAGCGATTGCTGATAGCGGGCTTGCGGACGAACAGAACGATACAGCCGCTGCACGGTCTCCATGTTGTGGTTGTAAACATGCGGCCCGGCGTCAAGCACTCGGGCCACAGCAGTCATGTCGCCATTAAAATCTGGAGTGAGCACTTCCACCCTGGCGTTGGGCAATGCCCGCTTCACTTCACGCACGGTTTCCGCCCAATGCTGCGATCCACCATCGGGCAGTTCATCGCGATTGACGCTGGTGATCACCACATAGCGCAGCTTCATTTGTGCCGCCATGCTGGCCACGTTGGCTGGTTCCAAAACGTCCAGCCCGAAAGCCTGCTTCCGGGGATTGCCTTTTGGAACCGAACAAAACCCGCACCCACGCGTACAAATATTCCCCAGAATCATGAACGTAGCTGTCCCACGATGGAAGCATTCATGAATGTTAGGACATCGCGCCGATTCGCAAACGGTATGCAAATGCAAATCGCGCAATTCGCGCTTCAGCAGATGCACGGATTCGTTGTGCGTCTCTGGTTTACGTAACCATTCCGGCAGGCGCATCCGGGGAGCACCAGCTATTTGAACTAGAGGTTGAGAAATATCACTCACTTCTAATATTTTTTCACGATAGAGCCCTTTACGCCAACCTTTTCCAAATCAATTTTGGTTTGGGCCAGGGCTTCCTTATCTTTCATAGGACCAACCAAAACACGGAAGAGCGTTGGATTCGGACCGGGTGCAACCACCGCGTTGAACGATTTGTTGCGCAACGATCCAGCCATTACATCGGCCCCTTCTTTATCCACAGCAACTACCTGCAAATAAGTTCCTGGGGACGGTTCCCGTGCACTGCCTGCACTGGCCACAGGTTTCGGGTCAGTCTTCGGTTCGGAGGACTTCTTTTCGACAACCTTCGGTTCCACAGGTTTAGGTGGATCCTTTTTCGGTTCGATTTTCTTCTCTACTTCTTTGATCTTTTCATCAGCCTTGGGTAAAACAGGAACCGCAGGAAGTTTCTTATTTTCCGTGGCTTTCTCGTAAAGATCACTGGCCGAGCGCGATGGCCGTTCGTCTACGGTCTTGCCTGGATCTACAATAATGGGATTGGCTGAAGGGCTGGAACCGGAGCCTGCGTCAATTGGTACTTGCTTCCGATTGGCAGCGGAAATGGCGTCACGGCTGGGGTTGTTCTTCCCAATCAGGTAGCCCATGGTGAACAGCACACCCATCAGCACCAACAAGACACCAAACACCAGCAACAGTTGCCTGTTGCCGATCACCAATTCAAATTCACCCTCTTCGTTTTGAGCCATGCTTCATCCTTGCAAACCTTTTGTAATAAACAATGTCACAAACAACAGCCATTGTCGAGAATATCTACCTCACCCATGAAAAAGCAACTTCTTTGTTTCTACGGGCGATCCATGCAAAGCGAAAAAGGAACATCGTCAAAGCAAATAATGGGGCAATGATCACCACGGCCCAGGCTGGTCGCATGCCCGCACACAGAATGCTGGCACCCCAACAACTTAAGATCATGCCGACGATTCCGGCTATCCCGTACAGCGGGAATCGGGCCTCAATCAGTAACAGCAAAGCCCCGCAAAGCAGTAGGGCAAGGGCTTTCCCGCTGATCTGTTTATCCCAAAGACCAAACACACCAAACGACACTAAGACTCCTCCCAGGCTGCCAGGGATTACCGAACCCGGCAGAAGGCACTCCACATAGACCAGCGCGATTCCAATGCTGATTATCAGCAATGCCACATTAGGATCGTCCACCGCGCGGCGCGATTTTTCTTTGAGAGTATCGCCAAATAGGAGCATTGTGGCCAGCAGAGTTAGGGTCAACAAGACTTTCCACCACATAGACGCCTCCAGTGGTTAAGGAACCACTCCCTGGCCTAGATTGTTGTTATCAGCGTCCATCTGCGTCCATCTGCGGCCCAGATTAATGGCCGCTGATGGACGCTGATGGACGCTGATAACACAATTGCCATAACTCACCAATCAGACATTACTTGCCGTGATACAGTTCTTCGGCATAGGCCCAATTCACGACATTCCACCAATTGTCCACATAGCTTGGGCGCAAATTCTGATACTTCAAATAGTAGGCGTGCTCCCAAACATCAATACCCAACACCGGATGCTTGCCTTCCATCACCGGAGTATCCTGATTGGGCGTGCTGCTGATTTCAACTGAACCATCGGCGTTCTTCACGAGCCAAGCCCAACCGGAACCGAAGCGTCCAATTGCGGCGGCTTTGAAGGCATCGCGAAAGGCATCAAAACTGCCGAACTTAGCATCAATCGCCTTCGCCAGTGCGCCCACCGGATGCGGCATTGCCCCGGTTTTGTTAGGCGCCATCAACAACCAAAACATAGAATGATTGGCATGGCCGCCGCCGTTGTTGCGCACCGGTCCTTTAATCGCATCGGGCACAATGGCCAGGTTGTTGGCCAGCAATTCATGCAGAGTTTTGCTTTGCAGATCTGGATGGCCGTTTAGGGCGTTGTTCAAATTCGTCACGTAAGCATTGTGATGCTTGCCGTGATGGATCTGCATGGTTGCGGTGTCAATAAATGGTTCCAAAGCATCGTGCGCATACGGCAGCGGAGGAAGTTCAAAAGGCATGGATTATTCTCCTTAATTCATCAGCCGGCAAAACCACCGGCAGTTTCAAACGCATAGGCGAGGCGGAACATCGTTTCCTCACCAAAATGTTTCGTCAGCAATTGCATTCCCACCGGCAGACCTTCCACTGTGTTTCCACAGGGAACGCTCATGCAGGGGATTCCGGCCAAAGAACCGGTAATCGTGTAGATGTCAGAAAGATACATTTGCACGGGATCGTTCACTTTCTCACCGATCTTAAATGCCGGAAAGGGCGACACCGGAGTGATCAGCGCATCCACTTTTTCAAATGCTTTGGCAAAGTCCTGGGTAATCAAATTTCGAACTCGTTGAGCCTTCAGATAATACGCATCGTAATATCCCTGGCTCAGTACGTAAGTCCCCAACATGATCCGACGCTTGGCCTCTGCCCCAAAATTCTCTCCACGGGAATTGCGATACATTTCCGAAAGTGTGTCGGACTTTTCAGACCTTGCCGTATAGCGCACGCCGTCGAACCGGGCCAGGTTTGAGCTGACTTCCGCAGTGCAGATTATGTAATAAGTGGCAATCGCGTATTCAGTGTGCGGAAGGCTAACTTCTTCCACCGTGCATCCTAGCGATTCCAAAACTTCAATCCCTTTATTGATCTTTGACGCAGTTTCACTAGCCAAGCCAGCGAAATACTCTTTGGGCAGCCCCAGGCGCATCCCTTTCACCGACTGGGCCAAGGTAGCGTTGTAATCCGGGACAGGTGAAAATGCCGAGGTTGCGTCCATCGGATCGCGGCCTGCAATCACTTTTAAAAGTGTTGCTGCATCGGCGACGTTGCGACTAAACGGGCCTATGTGATCCAGTGAACTGGCAAAGGCAACCAAGCCGTATCGCGACACCCGCCCATACGTTGGAGTGACTCCAACCACGCCGCAAAAACTGGCTGGTTGACGAATGGACCCACCCGTATCGGATCCCAGCGAAACCACTGCCGTGCCTTGAGCCACCACGGCAGCCGACCCACCAGAAGATCCACCCGGTACGCGATCCAATGCCACAGGGTTGCGTACTGGCCCAAAGGCCGAATTCTCGTTGGATGATCCCATGGCGAACTCGTCACAATTCGCCTTACCCAAAATTACGCCACCAGCAGCTTCCAGCCGATCCACTGCTGTCGCGTTATACGGCGGAATATATTTTTCAAGAATTTTCGATCCACATGTGGTTCGCACCCCTTTGGTGACAATCACATCTTTCA
>JAYWBH010000588.1:0-11680 GCA_043781815.1 Bryobacterales bacterium
CGGCTGGCGTTAAACATCGGCGAATGAGAATTGGTGCAGATGGAACTGTACATTAAACGCTGCCCTTTGGGGTAGCGGAAAATCATTTGGATGTTGTCGTAGTTATCGCGGCCATCTTTGAAGTAATCAACGCCGCCCAGGCCCATCACCATTTCCGGATGCGAACCGAACATCCAATCGGCGATGTCGATCTGGTGCGAAGCCAGTTCACCGGTCAAGCCGCCAGACATTTTTTTCAGCAAGCGCCAGTTGGCGTCGTCACCGCGTGGATCGTTCTTTTTCATGATCCAGTTTTTACTGGGTTTAGCCACCAGATTCCGATGCCATTGAGCGTAAACGTTGGTCACGTCACCCAGTAAACCTTTGTCAATCATCTGGCGAGCTACTTGATAAAACTGGCTGTAGCGGCGTTGCAACCCCACCTGCAGCACTTGGCGGGAGTGTTCCTTCATCAATGCCCGCAGCGCAAACGCTTCTTCTGGCTTGAACACTAAACTCTTTTCGCAGAACACATGCTTACCAGCCAGAATGGCGTCACGCGTCATTGGATAGTGCATGTACAACGGGGCCGCAATCATCACGGCATCTACATCTTTGCGCGACAACAACTCACGGTAATCTTTGTAACCTTGCGGTTTGTCTTTGGAATCGGCGATGGCCTTTTTCAAGTTAGGCTCGTAAAGATCGCAAGCGGCCACCAGTTTGTGACCATCCAGTTTGTTGAGGTGGGTAATGTGATACTGACCACGACCACCAGTGCCAATGATCCCCAACTGAATTTGGTTACTAGCCGCATTCACTGTTCGCAGAAACGGTGCGCTGAGAGCCGCTGCCGCCCCCATTTGCACTACATCACGACGAGTCAAATTATCGTTTTTCTTGTTTGCCATAACGTCCTGGTCACCTTAAACTATTCAGCCTTGCCCGCAGGCAAAGCATCCATCGAATCCACCATTATAGTATTCTCTGTATCCTCTATCACTGGCCGCGCAGACCACTCAGCACCGGCAAGGATTACCATGGCCGCGAGGAAGCTTAAAAACACAATACTGGCTGAATCCAAAAACGGTCCATACTCATTGCCCATTTTCACCCGGAAGGGTGCCCAAATATACACTTGATGCAGTAAGTACTTCATCAATTCCAAAGCCAGACCCACCACAATAGAGACAGGCAGCACACGTACTGCCGATACTTTGCAGTTGGGCAAAATCCAATAGATAAGAAAAAACATGGCGATGGAAATAGGCACCGCTGCCATCTTGAAAACCACCGTGGCCGCAGTCCCCAGCACGGCGGACATGAACCCTTGTTGATTACTCAAAAATTCCTGATTCACTGCGGTCAACATCACGTTAACAAACGCCAACGTGCCGCAGGTAAGAATTAAACCCATGCTCACCAATTGATTTTTCAAAAAGCTGCGATTCGTCTTTACACCCCAAATGCGATTCAGAGCAACTTCAAGAGGCTCAAAAATACCATTGGCTGTGAACAGCAACAATAGCAGGGATATCAACTCAAACTTCTGATGCCGGTTGGCCAGGCCGTTGGTGCCGTTGCCATAAAGAATGATGCCCGCGATATCGTTAGGGAAAAAATCTTTGATGGTGAAGAACACTGCCTGTTCCGCAGCGCGCCAATGCAGAGCGCGACAAAGTCCGCTCATCACAACCAAAAATGGGAAGAAGCTCAGCAACACGTTGGCCGCAATGGAAAAGGCGTAAACGTGCACTTCCACTTCCATCAGATACTTGAACGTTGTCCAAAGTTTACGAAACAACCTATAGCTCCCGGCGCTTCATCAACTCTGCAATGCGTTCACTGGAGCGCATGGCCAACGCGAGGATAGTCAACGTTGGGTTCTGATTTCCGGCAGTAACGAAAGCAGCGGCATCATTGACGAAAAGGTTCTTCACATCATGCGATTGGTTCCATTCATTCAACACAGAAGTCTTCGGATCTTTACCCATGCGCGCCGTTCCGACGTAGTGAATGGAGTGGCCGTAGTGGATGGGCCGCGGGTTCTTCGGCATGGTGAATTCCGCACCTGCTTTTCGTAAAATCTCTTCACCCACCTGCATCATGTCCTGGAACATGGCCTCTTCGTTATCGCGCCATTTATAGTGGAAGCGGACGCCGGGAATGCCCGCATCGTCCTTCAACTTTTCGTCCAACACAATATGATTGTCCTTGTAAGGCAGCACTTCACCCTGGAACGTTATGGATGCACCAGCAGTGTAATAATCGCGAATCTTACTTTTCCAATCCTGCCCAAATCCGGCCAGTTGTTTACCGACGAAAGTGAACTCACTGATGCCGCCAGATGGGAAAATCTGATAGCCGCGAATGAACTTATTGCCACGCCAGTTTTCAGTCAGATCGGGGATGATGATGTGTGATCCATTGCCATCTTCGTTGACCACTTTACGGCCCATCATCTGAGGTAAAAAGCCACCAAGCGAAGCATACATGTGCTCACTCAGATAATGCCCCACGGCACCGCTGCTATTGGCGATCTTTGAGTTCAACAAAATCTGCGACGTTTCTATGCAGCCCGCTCCCAGCACAAACACCTTGGCCCGAACCTCGCGCCATTGCTTGTCAACGGTATCGTAATAATGCACGGAAGAAGCGCGACCTTCTTTATCCAGTGAGATGGATCGCACGCGGCAGTTGGGCATTAAGGTTAGCTTGCCGGTCTTCTGTGCGGTCTGCACTAAAACGCGAAGCGAATCGAACTTGGAACCACTATCGCAACCCAACCAACAGGGTCCGCAATGATGACAGGCTGGCCGACCGCGATGAGCCTTGGTCAAAATTGCTTTGGGGATTGGCAACACTTTCAAACCGCGTCCCAGACTTTCGCAGGCCTTGGTCAGTTCCACTTCAGCGCACTTGGGACGCATGGGTGGAAGGCCTTTGTTGAGCGGAAATCCACCCACAGCCTGCACGGTGCTGGACACTCCAATGAGGTCTTCCACTTTGTCATACCAGGGGGCGACATCATCGTAAGTGATAGGCCAGCGGGCGTCAAAATCATCTTTGGTTTGGAATTCATTTACGCCGAAGCGCGGCGTTACACCGGCCCAAAAAAGACTCTTGCCGCCAATGGCACGAACTCGTGTCCATTCAAAGCCGCCCTTATCGGACGCAGCGTATGGCTCGTTTTTATCGTCAGCCAGGAAGCCACTCATGTTCAGCCATTCAGCAAAGTAGTCCCCGCGCAAGCCACGATACGGCAGATTCCAGCGACGTGTCCGATGAATGGGAAACTCCGAAGGCTTGCGCAAAGGCCCGCCATCGAGCATGGCAACATCCAGCCCGTGCTGTGTGAGGACATGGCCAGTCATACCGCCAGCGGCACCGGATCCGATAATGGCAACATCGTAAATCTTCATGCGGACTCTTTGCCCACTAACGGCTTATAGCCTTCCGGGATTGCGTGCGAAGCGTGTGTGCAGCCTTCAAAATTCATCAGGAACTTCATACCTTGGTAACTCAACTCTTTATTGATTCCTTCTTCAGAAGAATAGAAGGCTTCCACAACGGCACCCTTCACCAACACAAAGAATTGTTCACTGTCTGATTTGGGGTCGAACTCAGCTTTGGATGACTCGAGCAACATGGTCTCAATTGCAGCACTTGATTTGCCGTTGTACGATGCCAAACCCTTGCGCCACGCATCTTTGAGTGAGGTTGCGCCGTGGGACAAAATGAAATCAATGTACTCTTCCACACGGGCAGCGGCAGCACCGCCGGAACGCGCATCGGCGGGGATCAGCACCGCTGCAATGGAACGCAGAGTGGCTACTTGACGGGGTTGGAAATATCGAAACAAGTAGGGCGTTTGGGCTGCGTTGGCGGGTGGTGTGTGTTGATGCGCTGCCTGCAATGCTTGCGACCACCAGGCCGCAGCCGTTGCCAAAAATAAACGTCGAGTTGCCATATGCGACTAGCTTAGCAATGTGGGGCAGACTACAGCCTCTTGCGCCACAGTGGATACTCATGTTCCAGCAACTTTGCAGGCCGATCCACATACCAGCGGTAACCATTGCGACGCTCGTATTCAATTTCTGCAACGGTCGATTTTGCTACGCCGTCGCGTCCGCAAAAAATGGGCTTATTCGTTTGAATATCGTAAAATCGCGCCCACTGGGTTGGGGCATTGGGGTCTGGAACCACCACCAGATCGTAACCCTTTGGCGAGTCGGCTACAAGCTTGCGCTCCAGGCGAATTCCTTTGATTTTCACCTTTTCAAACCAACCCACGGCGGCTTCAATGGACAGCCTGACTTCCGGTGATGGCTTTTCAATTCCCATTAGGAACTGCACAAGGCCAACGCTTTCACTGCCACTGAGCGACGGCAACTCATAAGACCGGGCCTTTGCTGGAGCTAATGTAACTTCGTCATGTTGGGCGCACCAAACGGTAATTATGCCATTTACTTTCACTTGAGTCTTTAGGATGACTTGCACGCCTTTTTGTACAGCCTGTCTGGCTCTTTCGCGATCTTTGTCTGTCAGAAAAAGATACCCTGGTTTCTTTTCAGCTATGGATCGGAGTAACTGCAATACACCCACCATGGCATCGTCATTGTAAGTGATGTGAGTGTAGTAACCCTTACGTAGAGGGTAGAACTGTGGCCATCCGCCATTGGCATATTGGGCATCCAAAAGATAATTAAGTCCACGCTCAAAGGATTCTTTCCATCGCAATTCGTGGCGGGCTGTGTACACTCGCGCCAGGTACTCTAACTGTGTGTAAGTGGCATTGTTGTCGATGGTGGTGTGCCCTGCGGCTTTCAGCTTGTCCAACTCCACGGTTGCTGGCGCAGTGGACATGTTCATGTTCTTGTCCCAACCACCATTCTTAAATTGGTAAGCCAATAGACTATCGGCAATGCGCGCTGCTTCATCGGAAGCATACCAATCCTTTGACTGATGCAGGGCATCTTTCCAGGACACCAACGCGTGCCAATACGGCTTCATCGTAGGTGCTAAACGAACAAACTCCATTGCCGCCATACTGCCGATTTCAAATTGACCCTGCGGTCCTAAATGGGTGTTGTCCTGCTTGCCCTGTTCATCTTTGCGACCCAGTGCAATGGCACCGTCCTGGCCTAGCTTTTCTGACTGCGCCAAAGTGAACTGGTAGAGGTCAATCAACGCCACATGCTTTTCTGCTGCCAGTTTGCGTATCTCTTCGACATAAGGAACTAACGCATCGCGTGTGACATGAAATGGCGCATCAAAATTGCGACGTACGATAGAAGTGACCAGTATTGGGATGGCCCCGGCAGCTTTGGCTTCGTCAATATAACGAACCATATTGTCGCGATAAGTAGTGCTTGGATCAGTCTGGCGGTCGGGACCTTTGCCAGGGTTATCGTTGTGGCCAAACTGCAGCAATATGTAGTGTGGCTTGGCTGCCAACACTGGCCCCCAATGCCCTTCGTCACGAAAGCTTTTGGAACTGCGACCATTCAACGCGGCGTTGTTCACTTGTACATCATGCGAAAACGATGCGCGAAATGCTGGCCCCCATCCGCCTTCATCGTTGACAGTGGAATCGCCTACCAGGGCCACGCGGATGACGGGTGCGGCGATGATGGGAAGCAGCAAGACAACAGCCAGAATGAACAATTTCATGAGAACACCAGTTTATATCGGAACCAATCTGCAACTGGTGCGTAATAGAAAGAATACAAGGAATTCTGTCTGACCTGCGGTTTGCTCTGCGCACTATTCAGCGTGGCCCATTGTTTGCCATTGTGGCAATCCTTTCATTGACTTTGGGCATTGGTGCAAACACCGCCATCTTCACATTGATGGATCAATTAATGCTGCGGCTGTTGCCTATAAAAGATCCTGAACAGTTGGTGATGCTATTTCAGGAAGGCCCCCACAATGGCAGCAACATGGGTTCCAGAATGCACTCCTACCCGCTGTATCAGGATTTTCAACAACGGGCCGAACCCTTTTCTGAAGTCCTCTGTCGACGCCTTGTTGCAACGTCGGTGAGCGTGGAAGGGCAGACAGAACGGGTGGACGCCGAAATGGTTTCGGGAAACTTTTTCACCATGCTTGGGGTGAAAGCTGCAACTGGCCGAGTGTTCAATTCGCAAGAGGACGACCGCACTTATCAAGGTCATCCAGTGGCTGTGATCAGTTACGATTACTGGGCAACGCGCTTTGCTGGTGATCCAAAAGTGGTGGGCAAAAAGATTCTGGTGAATAACTATCCAATGACTATTGTCGGCGTTTCTGCGCCTGGCTTTAATGGAATGGACCCCGCCGTCTCTCCACAAATTCGCGTGCCGATTCTGATGGAACCGATGTTGGTTCCGGAGTGGCCCTGGCTGCACATGGATGACCGTCGCACACGCTGGGTACAAATCTTTGCACGTTTGAAACCTGGTTACACGGCGGAATCGGCACTGGCACCAGTGAGAGTAATGTACAGCCAGATTCGCCAGTATGAATCGACACTGCCTGCTGCTAACAAATGGACCCCTTACGACCGCACCAATTTTCTGAAAGGTGGGATCAAAATTGAACCTGCGGCCACTGGCTATTCCCAGTTACGCAACAGCTTTTCGAAGGCGTTAGTGGTGCTGATGTGCATGGTTGGTTTGGTGCTGTTGATTGCTTGCGCGAACGTTGCGAATCTGATGATTGCTCGGGCGTTTGCACGTCAGAAGGAGATCGCAGTGCGCCTGTCGTTGGGGGCGTCCCGTGGGCAGTTGGTTCGGCAGTTGATGGTGGAAAGTTTGTTATTGTCTTTTGCCGGTGGTGTGGGCGGTGTATTGTTGGCGATTGTTATGACGCGCTTTTTATTAAAGATGATTCCATCGTCTGGAAATCCGCTGCTGATCAACGCTGATCCTGATTGGCGCATTCTGCTATTTGCTCTTGGGCTGACCGTCGCTACAAGTATCTTGTTTGGGCTGATTCCGGCGCTGCGGGCGAGTCGGCCAGATTTATGGTCGACATTGAAAGACGCCATGGGTTCCATCGCTGGAACTGGTGGATCGTTGTTGTTGCGCAAGAGTCTGGTGACGGCGCAGGTGGCACTGAGTTTTCTATTGTTGTTTGGTGCGGGCTTGTTCGTGAGGAGTCTGCAAAATTTAAAAGGTGCGGAAACTGGATTTCACGATATGGGAAATATGGTGACCTTCCGCATTGCTCCTGGTCTGAATGGTTACGACGCTCCACGCACTGTGCAACTGTATGCAGACTTGCTCGAAAACATTCGCAGCACTCCCGGTGTTCAATCGGCTGGCTTCGCGAGCGTCGCTTTACTCAGTGGTGATGAATGGGATAGTTCGACTTCCGTTGAAGGTCATCAGGTTAAGGACGGCGAGGATATGCAAGCGTTCAAGAACTCACTTTCGCCTGGTTATTTCAGCACATTGGGAATTCCTATTCTGGATGGGCGCGACTTCGACCGGCGTGACATCAAGGATAATTCCAAAGTCGCCATTGTGAATCAAAAATTCGCTAAGCACTTTTTCGGCAATCAAAGTGCGGTTGGACGTCATCTTGGCAATGGTGTTGGACCGGATATTAAGCTTGATACTGAAATCATAGGGGTGGTGGCGGATACGCTTTATGAAGGTCCTCGTGAGGGGGTTCGGCGGCAGGTATTCGTTGTTAACTATGGCAACTACGGGGTCACATTTTATGTGCGAACTGGTTTGAATTCGGCCAGTGCAATGAGTCTGATGCGCGATCAGGTGAAGAAGTTAGAAGCGGCAATGCCAGTGTTTGAGATGAAGACACTGGCTGGGCAACTGGATGAAACTCTTCTTACAGAACGGCTGATCGCCCTGTTATCCGCTGGTTTCGGCTTACTTGCTACGTTGTTGGCATCGATTGGATTGTACGGTGTGATGGCTTTTGCGGTAGCGCGCAGAACCAAGGAAATGGGAGTGCGCATGGCACTGGGAGCGTCGCGTGGTTCAGTGATCTGGCTGGTGATGAAAGAGGTGGTGATGCTTTTGGTCATCGGTCTTGTGATTGGCATTCCAACGGCCATCGGACTTGGTCGCTATGTAACTGCTCAGTTATACGGAGTAACTGCGAATGACCCATGGATCGCTGCGGCAACGGTGATTATTCTGGGGCTGGTATCAGCAGCAGCGGGATTGATTCCGGCGCGACGTGCCAGCCGCATCGACCCGATTTTGGCGCTGCGCTATGAGTAAGTGGCATACTATTTGAAATGCGCTCTAAGCCAGTGGTTGTCAGTAAGATTACTTTTGAGCCCGGTAATCGCGGGGGAAAGCCTTGTATTCGTCGTTTGCACATCACGGTTTGGGATGTACTGGGATGGCTTGGTTCGGGGATGACTGAAGGCGAAATTCTTGACGAGCATCCGGAATTGGAGCACGCCGACTTCCGCGCTGTGTATCAATTTGTAGCAAAGGCGGGCCGTAAAACTAACTTCTGGTGAGGTGTGGTAAAGTTTCCACTGATGACCCGCCGACGCCTTGTAACCACTGCTGCCACTGTGCCCTTTGCACTGAGTGCTGCCGATATGCCAAAGAATCAGATCTTCGAAGTTCGCAAATATCATTTGCGCAACACTCCTGACAATCAACGGCAGCGCACAACGCAATATATGGAAAAAGCATTGCTGCCTGCTTTCCAACGTGCAGGAGTGACGCAAATTGGTTTCTTTTCCAGCATGATTGCTGCCGATACGCCGTTTCTACTGTCGGTCTATGCGCATGCTTCGTTGACCGCTTATGAAGAAGCCCATGCCAAAGTGGGAGCTGATGCGGAGTTCGTCAAGCTGCAAACGGCGTTCAATTCGCAACCTGGATTGAACTTTACGCGATACGAAACATCCATTCTGCGGGCGTTTGACGGCATGCCCGCTATGGAAGTACCCACACCGACGAAGACGGCGAGGGTGTTTGAACTGCGGACTTATGAATCGAACACTAACTTGTCTTTGAAAAAGAAAGTGGCGATGTTCAATGATGGTGAGATCGCGATTTTCCGTAAAACTGGGCTGAATCCGCTGTTTTTTGGGACGACAAGCATTGGCACCAATCAACCGAGCTTGACTTACATGCTTTGGTATGACGACTTGGCGACACGAGAGAAGAATTGGAAGACGTTCGCGAATCATCCAGATTGGAACAAGTTGAAATCGACGCCAGGGCTGAGTGATGCGGAGATTGTTTCCAATATTTCAAATGTGATTCTGTCACCTCTTGCGTTTTCGCCAGTGCGCTAGCTTCGGCGGTTGCACTTATACCTTGTGCAAGGTAGTTACAAAGAGCCCCCAGCAGCCAGGTCATCTGGGGCTTTTTCCATTGTGCGATATGCAGGGTAAGTGACTGCTCTGCTTGCTTGATAGCTATTTCATTGGTATAGACAACTGGATGAGTAAGTCGACGCAAGGAATCTGTAAGTCGAATTACTTCAAGAAAGACTAATAAGTGGAGCCCTTTGGTTTCCGATTGCAGATGGGCGCGAGCGGGATTCTGAAACGGACTCAATGAAGGATCAATGAGGTTCCGCAGAAGCTGCGCGGCCTGATGACGTGCGGGACCAGTGAACACCAACGGCGGATGCGGATAGGGTGAGGGATGGCAGGCGTCGGCGATCCAGTGGGCGAGTTTGGTGGCATCGGCCGTGTTGATCGTAAGTGTGTCGGCAAGTAATTCGCAGAGGCTGGATGTGGTTGCTTCGGGGGCTTCAAGGGGTTGTTGCAGGACAGGGGCGAGCCATGCGGTTTCAAGATCTTCGACAATGCGCCAACCATTTGCGTCAATGATAACGGCGTTTGAACGATCCCCGAGGTCCAGGGAGAGAGTGGTTTCAGACTTGTGGAATCGGAGAGGAGTGGGGCGAGTTGGGTGATGGCAGAAGGTGGCGGAGGCGAGGAGGGGTCGGATGGCCTGGTGGATTTGAGCAGTGGTGGGGATGAGGCCGAGTTTTTCATGCGCAGTGACGAGGAGCCAATTATCCATCTCCCTGGAGGCAAGCGGCAGAGTGCGGAGTCGGAAGGGACCTTGCGGGATGCGGGTGCAAGCGGTGGTGTCAGGCGCGCGGAATATTTCGAGGGGATTGAGAAGATTGCGGAGCAGTTGGATGGTGGTAGGTTGCGGTTTTTGGTTAGGCACGAATTTGTCCTCCTGGTTACAGGATGACGGGTGGTGTCAAGGTTTTTGGGTAGGGGGAGCGGGGAAGTCGTTGACGGGGTTGGGCGTTTTGTGTGGTGACTAAATCCAATTGTGGGACTGCAGTTGCTCAAATGCGGACTGAACATGGTGAGCAGGGAAGACACGTTGCTTGCGCTCATTCCAAGTTTGAATCAATTGGAACGACTCCTCCCAACTGCTTTTCGCAGCGGCGGATTCCTGGGTAACCCAATGGACACTTGCCAGAAGTTCCATTCCATGCGGCGTTTCAAATCCCTCAATCAACTCAGCCACACGTTGGACCCGCTGAGCCATGTGGTCCTCATCGATCATGACGGCATTGGCTGCAAGCATGCCTTCGGCCAGGACGCGCACTGATGCTTCGCTGCTGCGGTCACCGTAACCGCGTATGAAATGACCCTCCATTCGTTGAAGGACGTGATTTAGCGCTTCAGCATAGGGTCCATACTGATCTTTCACAAATTGCAATTCCCAGGGCTGTCCGGCGACCTGAAGGAAGTACGCAAGCTTTTGGATTTCAAGCCGCGTCAGGCGGTATCCCGATATGCCGTAATCCATGAGGAGGGCAAGGAGCGCGGCACCGTTGCTGTTTAGGTTGGGCCTTTTAGTGGCGACGGGCATGGTGTCTGCTTCGGGTGGGCCTTGTGGTTCATACAAGTGAACAGCGACGCTGGGAATAGCGGCCATCGCCTCAACGATCAAAGGCCGCACCTCACTCCAGTTCAAGCCGCCATTGCCACAACCGAGCGGCGGGATGGCGACGGATTGAACTTGCTCGCGTTGCAGGAAGGCAACCAGATCAACCAGGCCGGACTTGATATCCTCAATCCTTGAATTACCCTTCCAGTGTCTCTTGGTAGGAAAGTTGATGATGTAGCGGGGATTGGTCAGCCGATTTGAGGGAACGACTAACATTCTGCCGGGTTGAACTTCACCCTTCTTGCAGGCTTGACGATAGACGGAATAGTTTTCTGGAAAAGCCTGGCGGAACTGTAGTGCAATGCCTTTGCCCATTACCCCAACCGTGTTTACGGTATTGATGAGGGCCATTGCATCATCATTCAAAATGTTCCCTGTTCGACTTTCTAGCATTGCGGCTTTTCCATCAGTAATACCATTGTGGCACTACTATGATTTTAGGTTGGTGCTGCCAAGTGGCGATGACTTTGGTTGTCTCTTCCGCAATCTTTGCATTGATGACACCGATTTCAGTGATCATCCGCCAAGGAAAGAAGTGATGAACAAGGAACTCAGCTTGGCGACGCCGCGTGCGGTCTCCATCTTCTTGGGTATCCGCCCAGTAATTCTCCTTCATGAGTTTCCAATCGATTTCTGCAAGTTGATTCAGATCTTCGAAGAATTGACTGAAAGTCTTTTCGGCATGACCCTCTGTGAAACAGAATGCCAACCCGTCGGCTTGGGCAACGGCTTCGGCAGTGCTGACGAGGTGAGCCACGTTTTGCTGACCTCCTTGGTATCCTGCAACGTTGCCGTTGTGA
>JAYWBH010000589.1:0-3887 GCA_043781815.1 Bryobacterales bacterium
CGCTTCACCCGCTTCCACTTCCATATCTTTACCTTGCGGACTGGCCGCTTTCCAATGGATCAGCACCTGACTCTTCAAGCTGATCTGGTGGATCCCCGGATCATACACAGCACCCACAGCCTGGCCATAGCCGCGGTCAAAATCGAAATGAGTGAGACGATCCGTAGTCGCCGTCTGTGCCTGCGTATCAAACCTTACACCAGAAGATTTAATCTTCAACATCCGCCCGGAAGGAATAATTTCTTCAGGCTTGTCTGGATTCACTTTCACGCCCAGGGTCATATCCACGGCCCCTTCAGAGAACAGGATGCTATCCTGCATCCGCAATTCCGCATGGTCACACTTCACCAAATCAAAGGTAGTGCCGCCCTTATGAAATATTTTCAGAGTGACGTGTTCCAGTTCCACACGTGGCGGATTTTCAACCTGCTTCATGTCCTGTGCGCAGACTTCTGTCACCGTACGCTTACCATCGTTTTGAGCCCAACACCAATCCTTGGCTTGGCCAGTTGTGTTTGCCGACATCTGGCCGGGTCTGGCCGGAGCGTTGGCTGTCTGAAGAAGTTTCTGCTTCCAGTAAAGGTAGCCAATACTGCCAGAGAGTAAGAAGACTGCAGCTAAGAGAAGCCACCCGAAACGACGCATGAATCATCAGGATAGCAGGGGGGCAGGAAGGGCACTGTAAATCCTCACAACCCCCGCCATCACAGTGCAAGATCAACTAACATAAAACGTGACAGCACTCATACTCTCTGGCGGCGGCATGTTCGGCGCTTGGCAGGCCGGTGCCTGGCAAGTGATTCAACCAAAAGTTCCGAAGCCCGATTGGGTCATTGGCGCATCTGCCGGATCCCTCAACGCCTGGGCAATTGCTGGCGGCTTAGACCCCCAAATCCTCATTGACCGTTGGCTGCATCTGGAAGCATACCGCCATTTTCATTGGCGATTTCCCACAAGTTTCAAAAGCAGCTTGCTAGACCCTGCCCCAGTCTGGGCCGATGTGGAAGAAGTTTATTCCCGCTGCAAACCGAAAACAAATATCGGCATCGCCATCACTCGCCTGCCTGGGTTGCAAGTGGAAATGGTGGTCAATGAGCAGATTACAGCCCGCCACTTAATGGCCTCCTGCGCCGTGCCCGGTTTGTTGCCGCCGGTCAAAGTAAACGGACATTGGTATTGGGACGGCGGTTTAATGGACGGCCTTCCTCATCGCTTTGGACGCGAAGTAGGTGCCCAACGGTTAATCTGCATGAACGTCTGGGTGGGCCTGCCCTGGTGGTGGTCGCTAAAAGGAAGTCTGCTGCATCGTTTGCATTTAATGCGCCAAGGCAGCATCGCCGAACCGAACAAGGCAGATTGGATTTATCTGGCACCACCCACCATGCCCGGCACCTTCCGCGATGCCGCAGTCTGGTCACGCCACAATGCCGAAAGGTGGATTGATCAGGGCCGCAAAGCAGGCCAGGCAGCACTTACACAGCTATGAAAATTGTTCCGTAGGATAGCCATGCTCCACCCAGGCGTCAAACCCGCCTTCCAGTGGACGCACTCTCATAATTCCTTTACGATTCAGCATAAGCGCCGCCCGGGCGCTGGATTTTTCATCCGGTCAAGAACAGTACAGAACAATTTCCTGGTCGCGTGGAATTTCTACATGCCGCACTTCCAGGTCGCCAAAACTCATTTGCCGCGCACCTGGAATTAGCGATGTCCGCTTAATCTCCCAAAGATCGCGCATGTCAATGATAAAGAAATCGTGCTGCTCAGAATTCATGCTCTGGTAAAGATCTTCTACACTCAGACGGTTCACCCGAAGCAAATGCAAGAAGCGTCGTCGCTGATAATACTTCCAGCTTACATACACAAAAAGAATCAGCCCCAACGCCACGCCCAATCCCAAACCCAATTTTGCAGCACGCTCCGCAGCCCACTCCAGTTGACGATGAAACACCATCCCGGTGCCAAGTAACGACCCGGCCCACAGCAGCGATCCCGCTGAATCAGCCAATAAAAAGCGCGTCGTAGACATCCCCGTCATCCCTGCCAAAGGCGGTGCCGCAGTGGATAGGCCCGGTAAAAATTTTGCCCCAAGCAGCGTGCCCCAGCCATATCTTTGAAATCCACGCTCTGTAGTTTTGACGCAGGAATCAGGTTCTAAGGAAAGTCGGCAAAGCAGCTTCAGCACGCCACGGCCTTTGGTTCGGCCAAGCAGGAACCACGCGAAATCAGGAATCAGACAAGCCACCAGTGCACCCAACAAGGCCGTAGGCCATCCGTAAAAACCTTGCCCAATTAAGGCACCCATTCCCAACAGAACAGGCACGGCTGGAATCGGAAGGCCTGCCTGTTCTGCAAGCACCCAAATAAAAACCACTGCGTAACCGTACTGAAGAATGAAGTGTTGCATAGTTAAAATCACGCCAGATCAAACAACATAAGACTGGCTGGTTCAAGGCCAGTAAGATCCAGCTTACTCTCTTCAGACATCGCCGCGCCGTCCCCTTCATCCAGTTGCACACCGTTCAACATCACCGAACCACGGGTAACTTGCAGCCAAGCATAGCGGGCTGAATCTAACTGTCGTTCCAGCTTTGCTCCCGCAGCAAGGTCCGCAATATAAACATTGGCATCTTGCGCAATCGGTGGAGTGCCATCGCGTCCATCCCCCGACGCCACCAGTTGCCACTTGCCTTGCCGACCCTCTACCGCAAATTCACGATCTTCAAATCGTGGCTCAATTCCCTTTTCTGCCGGTTGAATCCACACCTGGTAAAAGTGCACAGGCTCAGTTTTTGAATAGTTGTTTTCACTGTGCTGGATGCCCGTTCCCGCAGACATCCGTTGAATCATCCCAGGCTTAAGAACAGCCCGCGCACCAGTGGAATCCTCATGTTCCAGGGCACCTTCAAGCACAAAGGTAAGGATCTCCATATCGCGATGACCATGCCGCCCAAAGCCCGACCAAGCAGTAACGCGGTCGTCATTCATCACCCGAAGCGAACGAAATCCCATATGGTTGGGGTCGTGGAATTGGTTGAAAGAAAACGTGTGGCGGCTATCCAGCCAGCTAATGCTGGATCTTCCCCGTTCAGCAGACGGACGGATGGTGATCATCAGGTGTAGCTCCTTAATATTCGTTGGTAACGACTATTTGGATGCAAGGATGAACGCTTTCGATTCAGCGCGGCTATTCCTCTTAGGTGAGTATCTGGCTTTCAACCCTGCCCAATTTCAGAAATTGTCCAAGCACTCGAAGATGGGAAAAAGCCCGCCAGGCGGGCTTGACAGGCTGAATGCCTGCCCCACAAACTCAACTCCAGGTCTAGTGAAAGTCAGTGAATTTAGTGTGGGGCAGGCGATTCCGCCTGTCAGCTCGCTTGCGAGCGAAGTTTTCAGTCCGATTTCCAAAAAACTAAAGGGCATCCCTGCCTGTCGTTTTCAGCCTTTGAAAATAAGCCCTTAATCGATGACCGCAGCGTTGGCCATGCCCATGAAAGCGTACTTCACATCTGCTGCACCTGTAGCATTCTGAATCAGAAAAATGCCGATCATGTCTTTCTTCTTATCAATCCACCCGTGCGTGTTGAACGCCCCACCATGCCCGAATGTCCCCGCAGAAAGTAAGTGGATTTCCCCCAACCCTTCCGGTCGCACCACTTCCCAAGTAAGCCCGAAAGCAGTGCCAGGCATGTGTCCGGAACGAAGGTCTGCCGTATGAGCACTGGTCATCATGTCCACCGCAGCTCGCGAAAGTAACTGGCGTCCCCCAGATTTTCCACCGTTCAGCATCATCTGATAAAACTGTAGTAAGTCAGTAGCGGTGGTGTACATTCCCCATTCCGGCGCAGGATATTTTGCACCTTTGCGGAACTGCAGCGGGTCCCCAC
>JAYWBH010000590.1:0-3882 GCA_043781815.1 Bryobacterales bacterium
GTGCCATCGTACTTGATCAATGCAGGCTTCGGGTCAAACGTATCCACTTGCGACATGCCGCCATTCAGGAATAAATAAATGACGTGCTTCGCCTTACCGGGAAAGTGCGGTTTGCGCACCGCCATCGGATCGGCGGTAGCGGCCTGCAGTGTTCCTGTCAGTCCGGCCAGACCAAAGCCGCCTCCCAACGTTTGCAGTAATGTTCGACGATCCATAAAACTTGCCTCTCTAATTCACGCTGGTGAATTCACCCGAACCGAACAATGTTTGCAGATACCGTTGCCAAGCCTTGCTGGTATCCGCCGAACCTTCATTCAAATAATCTATGCCGAGCTGTAATTCCCTGGCATCTGGCCGACGGCTATAGAGCAACAGATAGGCGCGTTCAATGCGCGTTTTGTTATCAGCACCAACTTCATTAGTAAGCCGATCTGTCAGCGCCTTCGCCTGATCGGCAACAAATGTGCTGTTCAAAAAGAACAAGCCTTGCAGCGGCCCAATGGTTACTGGCCGATTATCTGATGTCGCATTTGCATCTGGAAAATCGAACAGGGCCATGGTCGGGTCCAGACGGGTGCGGCTCACGGTAAGGTAAATTGACCTGCGATTGCTACCCTTATCCAGGGGCGAAGGTGCACCGCCAATCTGCGAATCCAGCTTGCCGGAAACGGCTAGCAGGGAATCGCGCAAAGCTTCTATATCTAACCGTGGTTGCAGGTGGGCGCGCCACAGTAATTTATTCTCTGGGTCCACTTCGGCATTGCGAATGTCATTGGCGGTGGAGAGCGCATAGGTGTTAGAAAGCAAAATTTCACGATGGATGCTTTTCACAGACCAACCGGAATCCACAAATCGTTTCGCTAAATAATCCAGCAGTTCAGGGTGCGTTGGACGTTCCCCCATCTGCCCGAAATTCGAAGTTGACCGCACGATGCCCGCACCAAAGTGATATTGCCAAATTCGATTGACCATGACGCGTGCCGTCATAGGATTTGCCGCGGATGCAATTGCTTCAGCCAACTCCAGACGGCCACTGCCGTTCTTGAAAAGTTGTCGATCGCCATGGCTGAGAATAGAAAGAAATCCACGGGGAGCAATCTCACCCTTGTTCTTTTCATCGCCACGAATCGCCACGGAAATGTCCGCAGGTTTATCTGTATCCTTCAGCGTATGAAGGAACGGATACATGGGCGGCAAGTCCTTTTCCAGGGCCTTTAATTCAATCCGCAACTGCTCCAGATGATCCTTGGCAAACCCGCCCAGCCATCGATCCATTTCCTTAGGACCGTAATAATACACGCCCGCAGGTGCTTTGAAGCCATCGGTGCTGTAGGGTCCGGAAACCAACTCGCGCCATTGATAAAACTTCAAGGTATCAAGCGACACAATATTTGTGTACTGGCGGTTATTCTCATTCTTCATGCCTTTTTTGCCGCCAAAAGCCACGTAGTTTTTATCCTCTACTTCCTTCCCTTCTTCAATAAGATTCAAAGCAAATAGTTGATAGTCCTGTGCCGCCTTGCGCACTTGATCTTCAGAAGGATTGGTCTTCATCAAATCAAACCAGGGATTCAAATACGCATGTTCCTTCTTAGGGTCAGTCAGGTAGACAATCCAACGATCCAACGTTTGACGATCTAAATGTTTAGTAGAAAAATCTTTCTTCCACGCCGCCACCATGTAGTCTGCCGTATTGCGCGCCAGCATGTCGGGCAACAACTTCTGCTGCAGGATGAGGTAGTCGTCCATCACTTCCTTCATCGCATCCACTTTTTTCTTGTGGGCCTCGTAGGCTTCCACTTCCGCCTTTGAAACTAGCGGATACTGCCCGGTGGAACTGCTGCGGAAGACACCCACCAGGGAATAATAATCCTTGGTAGGAATGGGGTCGTACTTATGATCGTGACATTGCGCACAGCCCACAGTCAGCCCCAGAAACACCTTGGTAGTCACATCTACTTGATCGTGACCTTGTTCGCCTAAGGCTTGAAACCCAAGCCCGGGAAGCAATGCCGCGCGCTCCACTTCTGGAAGTTGATCTGCGGCAATCTGAGCTTTCACAAACTTGTCGTAAGGCAAATCTTGGTTGAACGCGGCCACCACCCAATCGCGAAATCGGTAGGCATTGGGCAACGGCGTATCGATGCTGGCCGCAAGCTGACCATCGGCATAGCGGGACAAATCTAACCAATGCCGTGCCCAGCGTTCGCCATAGTGAGGAGAAGCCAACAGACGATCCACTACTTTGGCGAAAGCTTGGGGCGTGTTGTCTTTTACGAAATTATCTAGCTCTTGCAGCGTAGGCGGGAGGCCGACTAAATCAAAAGTCACTCGCCGTAACAGAGTTGGTTTATCAGCGGCTGGAACCGGCGTCAGGCCCTTCGATTCCAATTCTGCAAGGATGAACTTATCTACCGCAGTCTTCGCCCAAATCTTATTTTTGACCGTAGGCGGTTTCTGTTGGCGGACCGGTTGAAACGACCAGAAAGCACGTTGGGCCGGTGTGATCACGTAACTGGCATCGTGAGCTTTTGCAGGCAAGGATTCCTGTTTCGACCACGCGGCACCACGCTGCACCCATTCTGCAAGTGACGCCACTTCTTCCTCTTTTAATTGAGCAGTGGGTGGCATCTTCAGTGTCAGATGCGTGCGTCGAACAGCTTGCACTAGCAGACTACCTTCAGGGTTTCCAACTACGATTGCCGGACCAGAATTCCCGCCCGTCAGTACAGACTCACGCGAATCAAGACGCAGTCCACCCATCTTGGAATTGGTGTGGCAAGCGTAACAATTGGCAGCCAACAAGGGACGAATGCGCGTTTCGAAAAATGCGATGTCATCAGCGCCCATCGCCAAAACAGGCAACATGCATAACGAGATTTGTAGTGCTCGTCGCATTTCCAAAATGACAGGTTCACGCAGGATGAGTGCTCGCATACAATGTCAATAGTTAGCGGTGAAGCTAAGCATATCAGATGCGCTTCACAAAGCGAAGGACATCCGGAGTAGATACTTTGAAGTGCCTGATGGGCGCGGTCGGACGGCTTGAGTAGAGGACCCAGGCAAGCAGTGCAATTCCAAATAAAATAGACGTAGCAATGATCGCAAAAATTCCCCAACTGAGTTCCGTTGCGGCGGGGTTTACCAGGAGCTGCCCCAGTCTGTTGACCGAAGCTATAAAACGATAACCCTGCTCTGGAACTGTTTCTATGAATTGATTCTCAGCATCGATTTCCCCTAGAGCTGTGCGGAGTGTGGCGACGTTCTGGTGAAGATTCGCTTCTTGCGTCAGCAATTTTCCTGGATTTTCCACAAATGCCACCAGCAGGTCAAACACTTCCGGCGTCAGTGCGACAAGCATATTCTCGCGAACCAGTTGACGCTCCCCAGCGTCCAACCGAAAGGGACCAAATTCATAGATCGCATTCTCTTGCAACAAAACATCCCCTCTCAAAATTTTACAACCCGACTAATTGATGCCCAGCAACGTGGCTGGATTCTTCTTCGCCATTACTTCAATTTGAGACACTGTTATGCCTTCTTTTTCCAACAGGCGAAACAGTTCCAACCAGCCTTCAGTATGAATAGGATTCGCTGCCTGACCCAAATCACTGGACAAAATAACGTGCTGCGTTCCCACTGCACCAATGCCTTCCACAAACTGCTTGGGAGTCATGTTGGTTTGTGTACCGACAATCGCATTCGATACGAATTCCAGGTAAGCCCCACGCGCTGCGCACCATTTCATATCATCCACGCTCATTAAAACCGGGGCAATCACGGGATGTGTGACGACCATGCGCTTTACGCCGCGCTGGACAGCAGCGGTTAACAGCAACTTGGTTTCAGCAGGAGACGAGTGTCCAGTGGCCAGCACCAAAT
>JAYWBH010000591.1:0-3878 GCA_043781815.1 Bryobacterales bacterium
CGCAAGCACCCGCTGCGGGAACCCGTGACCCATACCCCCAATTCTTGCCGCTGCTAACAGGATAGACGGGAATATTAAACCGGTTAGCAATCCGAAGACTTTCCTGCACTTCTTCGCGCGTAGCGGGACGCAGGATAACCGGCACTTGCTGCGCAGTTGCGAACGTGGCGGTTTCAGCGGATTTGAGCGCTTCCTGGCTGGTGATCACATTACTGGCACCAAGAATGGCGACCCATTCGTGAAAAACGCTATTGACTGCTCGTTGCATTGGGTTAGGAAGCGGACTGCATTTGTAACTGGAGTGAGTAGTTTCGCCGGTTAGCAATGCCGATAGTGGCACCGTAATCGTTCCACCGGTCGGTCCCCCCGTTTCCGCAGATTACCGGAATCGATAGCAGGCCGGTCCTGCTTTGACAAACCCATTCCTCGTAACGCGGGTTTGGCATGCGGGAGTCAAAACGAAGTATCTCCATTTCGCATTTATATTCAGGATCGTAGTAGGTGGGAAGCTCAACTCCATTGGCTTCTAACGACCGACCGCCCAGCTTTCGCAGTATGGATGACGAGGAGTGACGCTTTGTCACCGTGGCAATTCCAAGACACCCCCCCAGCAATTGCGCGAGCCCCCAAGTGGCCAACGCGATGGACAAGCCTTCCGTTGTATTCCGTAATGTTTCGCACAGCGCCCAACCGCCTACTTTCACATAGGCAAGTTCCTGTTGGCGGGCAGTGGCCAATTCGGCCTCCACACCAGCTCTCAGCTTGTGCCCCCAATCCTGACTTTGCCCTAGAGCGGAATTGTCCAAACCAATTTCAGAAAATGAAACAGTATTCTCGTAGTGAAGATAACGGGCACAGCCTATAATCTGTCCTTTCTCCCCCAACAAAAGAAGATGCCAACTATCGTAGTCTTCCTCCGCTCTATGGCAACCATCCTTGGTTAGCTGCCATGGTTCTATGGCACCATCCTTAAGGTAAATTTCCCCACGTAACTTCTGCATTTCCCGCAGTAGGATATCGTGTCTTTTGTGATCGGTCTCAGCGTGCCGAAAAGCATCCGGTACGTAACACGTTGCCGGGGCTAGCAATGCAAGACGCCTGTTCGGCGAGTGCAACAGCTTACTAAACATCATCGGACACACCTCCGCCCTGAAAAGTTTGACCATTTGGCTTACGTAGACATGTCTGGGAAGACGTTCGCTTTCTGTGAAGCTTAGTACGTAAGGTACCATTCGTACCACGACCGGAGTTTTTACAGCAAGAAAATAACATCATTTTAATACTCCCCAGATTCCCAATGGCCTATTTCTGCCTTTGTAGAGCTATCGTCTTACTAGATTAAACTTATTACAGGCTCCCCTTAAATTCATCAATCTAGGGCATTTTTCTCCTAAAACCCTATACTTGCCGTAGCACTGGGGTACTAACTTACGGCAGATTGTACAAACTGCCTCGGCTTGTGCCGGGTAAGTGTTTTCCGGGATGGGTGAATGGCTTTAGCGGTCTAACTTGAAGGCTGGTTGAGCATCCCGTTTGCGACAAGAAATCATTTGGATTGAGCCATGCGGACCCAGTAATCCGTGTTTACTTGCCTCATCTTTTGGGAACATCACTATTTTTCTGTAGTAACTCAACCAGTGCTTCAAATAAACGCGACTTCACCTCATAGCGTTGCGGTGCCCTGGTGATATAGCGCACGATTACGTTGATGTGGTTCACCGATGGACGCAAATCGACGGCAGGCTTGGCTGAAAATTCACGATTCCCGTATTTGTGTGTCACCCGTTGCCAATCTGCTTCCGCCAGGCGGGCGTCTTCGGCGGTGGCTTTTTCTACCAGTTGGCGGATCAACTGGGCGGTCTGGTAAGGATCGCCAGTTACTGGCACAGTTACTTGCAATTCGTCCCATAGCCACTGCCCTTCTGTTGAGAAATTAAAAAAGTGGTGTTCAATGGCGTACTTATTGCCAAACGAAACGCGACGACCGGTGGGACGGCTGCCATTGCTCCAATGGCCCATTTCGAGCAACACAGTATGCAGAATTCCTAACTCAATCACTTCGCCACCAACACCTTCAATTTCCACCCAATCGCCCAGACTAATGCCGTTTTTGCCCATCAGAATGAACCATCCAAAAAAGGCAAGGATAAAATCCTTCAACGCCACGGTGAGTCCGGCGGTAAGTAAGCCCAGCACCATGGAAATATCTTTTGGTGGACCGAACAGGATCAGCAATACGGCCAGCACACCGATGACTTGCAGACCAGCCGACCCGGCAACGCGGAGTTGATGAAAGCGCCGGTCACGCTGCTTCACGATAAAAGCGGTGAGCGCGTTGGTGGCTAATAGCACCATCAGAATCACTGCAAAGACCAGCGCTAGAGAGCGCAGCAATAAACGCAAACTGGAGTTACTGCGGCGGTCAATGACAGCCGTCCAGCGTTCATAGATACCGGCCAGTTGCTTGCAATGCGCGGATCGTTTATCCAATTCGAGTATTGTTCTCTTTTGATCAGACAGTTGGCGAAGTCTGGCCAGCATGGCCGTATCCTGATCGTCCTGTTCACTGGGCTTTTCTTTAGCAACCAACTGCTGCAACTGGTTGCGCTGTTTAAGTAGGCTGGCGGCCTTGTCTTGTGCCTGAACGGACGCTTGGCCGACAAGCAGGCGGTGATCGCGGAGGGTTTGCCATGCAGTGAACTGGGCCCAAAGTGTAGAAGGCTCTTCGGCGGTTGCCGCTTGCCAGGGGATGGCTGCGTTTTCTGACGCTTCATGTTCATGGATGGCTGTTTCTACTCTTAGGTGCAGGTTGCCGCCTTGGCGAATTACTTCCTGCTGCAAATCCTCTAACTCATCCTGATTTAGATTTTGCTCGGCTTTGGAGCGTTCTAATTCGCTGGCAACTTTGTCGTCGGATGTGGCGATTTTGGTGAGCGCTTCGATCTTTTTTGCAGTGACATCCACTTTGGTTCGCTGCTCTGCAATGCGCATGGACAAAGACTTCAATAGGCCACGAAAAAGTTGGTCAGATTGGGCGGTAGCTTCCCGCAAAGCGCTGGCGAAGGCTTCATCCAATTCGCGATCCGCCAAACGCAGCGCCTCACGAGCAAGACTTTGCTCTTCCAGGTTGGCGGCAAATGGTGCCAGACGACGGGCTGTTTGATAGGCCATGTCGTCCATAAGAATTGCCCCGCCAGTGCTGGTGGAACTTTGGGGAGTGGGCAGCGCTGTGGAATCTGGCAGCCAATAGTAAGCGCCGATGCAGGACACAATGACCAGCGTGATGGCGGCGATTCGTAAATTGTTTGCGGTTAGCTTCAACGCTCAATCGTAGCGCAGCGGATATAAACTAAGGAAACAGCGAGGAGGATTGGGATGAAAACCAGATCGAACGCAGTAGTGCAATTTGCGGAGTATTCGTTTCGGATTCAGGCAGTGCGGCTAACCGCCATGATGGGCGGATTGCTGTGTGGAATTTGCGCCGGAGCAACCAGCCAGGCGTTGCCCAACTTTGCATTTTTGACCACCACTGGGGGCAAGGCGGCATGTCTTGGTTTGGGCGCAATCCTATTGTTCGCCAGTGTCCGGTTGACCAAGCCGAAATGGTCTGAAGAAGCAATCGTATTGAAACTGAACGATTAAAAGTGAAAACCCTATTGGCTGTTTCGATCAGGCCGATAAGAATATCCAGAAGGGCGCACACTTGTCCATTAAAAGTTTTCTAGAAAATAAGAGTGGTGATTTGGATAAGGCGATGAGTTCGCTAAGCCATACTCTGTTGGAGGCAATTGCCAGAGAGGCAATCCGGGCCGATGCTGCCGATTGCTTAACGTTTCAACACAGTTTTCTGAGTTTTGCAAAGAAGGTGCGTGAAACCA
>JAYWBH010000592.1:0-3876 GCA_043781815.1 Bryobacterales bacterium
AGCTACTGACGAAGGTTTGCAGGAGAGCCGGATGCGGGAAATCTGCACGTCCGGTTCGACGAGGGGAGGGGCACTTTGGTCCCCTCCTACTCTACCGGCCATTAATCTGAGCCTGTAGAATTGGGCACTGTGGTTATTATTCCGTCACGTAGCGTTTGAGCCGCTTCAGCCTGGACTTCAGTTCTTCGCTGGCTTCTGAGATCTCATTGGTGTCATAGATGACCCTGGCCGTCATGAAGAGAATCAATTCCGTGCGTTCCTTACTATAAGACCGCGCCCCGAATGCCGCCCCGATGATTGGCAGACGATGCAACACTGGAACACCGCTAGTGGTGAACGTGTTCGATTCGTTGATAATGCCGCCGATGGCAATGGTGTCGCCATCCTGAACGGTGACTTGCGTATTGACGCTACGTTTCGCGAATGAGGGCGATTGAATCCCGGTGGAGGCGGCAGCTTGAGGGGAACTCACTTCCTGATTAATCAGCAACGTGACAATCCCACTAGGATTCACCCGTGCCGTGATAGAAAGCGTGACGCCCGAATTACGGTTGGAAATTTGATTGGCAAACAGGGAACTGCCGCCACTTTGCACGCCAGTAATAGCTTGTGCCGTAAGTGTCGGGACTTCCGTACCCACGTTGATGGATGCCGCGATGGAATCCGTGGCGATAATGCTGGGTGCGGAAATCACCCGGCTCTTCGATTCATTTTCTGACGCGGTGACAAAGGCCAGTAATTCCCGACTCTTTGAAACCAGTGCACCCGTAGTGAGCGCTACTCCGGCAGAAGTGAAACTGCTGACCAGGTCGCGCGTAGAGAGCTTGGGACCATCTGTCGATCCGCGTTTTTGCAGGTATGCGGAAACGCCGCTGGCCAGCGCTCCGGTAAGGGTCACTTCGTATATCTTTGCTTCAATCAAAACCTGCCGAGGAGGTACATCCAGTTCCCGCAGAAGTTTCAAAATCCCTTCATATTCCGTTGCTGTGGCTTGAATCAGCAGGCTGTTGTCCATGGGGTTGGGAACAATGCGAGGAATGCGCATACCGTTGGGTCCCATGCCATTCATAGATGCCCCGAGCATGGTTCCGGTCTGGTCGAAGCCAAATTGTCCACCGGTTAGGGAAGGCGCACCATTCGGATTCGCACCGGCCAACTGTTGTTGAGAAGCACTGGGTGGACCCACAGCTCCACCACCATACTGACCGCCACCGTATTGACCACCGCCGCCGTATTGACCACCACCGTACTGGCCTCCGCCGAATTGACCGCCACCGTATTGACCACCGCCGCCGCCGAACTGACCGCCGCCGTACATCCCCCCGCCACCACCATACATTCCTCCACCGCCGTACTGACCGCCGCCATAAAGACTCATAATGGCCCCGGCCATCATCTGGGCATTGCCATACTTCACCCGATACACATGGTTATCAATGGACCCGGCAGTGACCTTCACCGCAATATCCAACTTGTCCACCCATTTACCAATCTCCTCAAAAGCCCCAGGATTGGCCGCTACCGCAATCACCGTGTTGATTCGATCCACAGCAATGAACTTCACCGGCGAAGTTTTCTCATTCAAGGAAATGGATTTCATAATCCCTTCCAGTTCCTTGACCAAGTCTGAAGGCCGACCGTTTTTCACTTCATACAACTTCACCCGTTGCGATGTGAAACTGTCGTTGTCAAACAGGGCGATCAGTTCCATGGTCCGGCGCATATTGCGGCCAGAATCCAGAATCAGCAGCAGGTTCGACGGCGGGTAAGCCCAGGTCTTGGAATTTTCCCCAATAAATGGATCCAGCAATTTTGCCAACTCTTCTACGCTGGCGTATTTCAAAAAGACCAGGTTCAGCAGCACCTGATCGTTTTCAGGAATGTCTTTTTGCGTCTTGTTGACATTAGGAGTCAGCGGCTGCCGTGCTGCGTCGGCCATCGGCAGGATTCGATACACATCGCCGGTTTGCACCATGGCGAATCCATTGATTTTCAGAATCATGTCCAGCAGCGAACGTTGATCCAACTGCTTGGTTTCCCCATACGTGTTCAGGACCACCGATCCTTTCACTTTGGGGTCCAGAATATAGTTGATCTTCAACTGGCGGGCCAGAATGTCGATCACCGTGGTCAGCGAGGCGTTGTCCAGATTCAAGCCTCCCGTTGGCGATGGCGCAATGGGGGCAACAGGCGCGGTGCGCGTAGGTTCCGGCTGAGCCCCTGGGGCTGTTGTCTTCGCTGGATCTACAGTAGGAAGGGGCTTTGGAGGCTCAACTGGCGGAGGTGCCTGGTCTGCTCTGGGCCCGAATCCGGGAGGCAACGCAGGCGGCTTCACCTGTGCGCTGGCCAATGTGATGGCGAGGGTGCATAGAATCCCCCACTGCAAGAAAACAACAATTGGCCGATTGCGCATTACTGTCCTTTATTTTGTTTAGTGGCTGGCTGAGTGGGATCAGCTTCCACTTTGATCGCAGGATCCGCGTGCCCCATTGCCTTCGATTGAAAGGTCTGATAAGCAGCCTGTTCCGATTCGTCCAGGTCTGTCTTCTTCTTCATCCACGTGTAGTTGCCAAAAGGACCAGGACGGACAAATTTCAGAGAATCGCCTTGTTCGGTGACTTGGGTATCGGGAAATTGGGCGATCATTTTGGGATCTAAAGCTGCCTGTTCGGTGGTTTGTTCAAATCGTAAAACTCCGAACGGATTGCGTTGGTAGAACCAGACCTTGCCGGTTTTATCAGCAAGCTTGTAAAGATTGGGACTCACTTCCACTGCCCCGGCAGGTACTCCAACTTTTACGCCGGAGGCTGACTTGGCAGTGGGCTTCACTGTCTTGGCCGGAGTTGTATTGGCGGTCACGGGCTTAGACTGCGCACAGACGGGCAGTAAAAATAGAGCAATCGCTAAATATTGTTTCATTGTGATTTGTTTCCTACTCACTTCTTTTTCTGCGAACCATCCAGCAGAGCTTTCTCAGCTTCAGTGAGTTCATTTTTATTTTTGGTCCAGGTGTAATTACCGAACGGACCAGGCCGGACAAACTTTACAGAATCGCCCGAACTGGTGGCGGTGGTGGCAGGTTCCCCATTTGAGGTTGGCACCTGCTCCGCCTTTTCTTTTTCACCAAGGACAGTGGAAGATTTTGAAGCGGCAGCGGCAGGCGCTGAGGAAGCAATTGCTTGTTCCACCACCGGTCCCACACGATCCCGTAACTCTTCCATCATTTTGGTGACCACTTTTCCGTTCCATTCAAATTGGATTTGCGTATTATTGAAACCAAGTAGTTTGAACTCACCCACCTGATCCCCAACGCGAAATCCTTTCTGTGATGCTCCGCGCCGATCGCTTAACATCACCAGGGGAACATCCCCTAAAGAGAAGACGCCGTACACCAGTGGTAAAGACGGCATGGGCTTCTCAATTATTTCTTTGGGCGGTGGCGGAGGGGGCGGCGGCTCTGGAATGGGGTTGCGGTCTTTGGCCAAAACAAGACGTTGAATCGCTTCGCCATACATTTCCGGCGCCACCACCCCAACCAATGGGAGCGGCGCCGGGCGGGCGGGAGCGGACGGCAAAGGATATTTATCAAGCACAATTGCGTGGCGCTTAGCAGCCTCGGCCACCAATTCGCGCAAGTGCAGCGCAGCAAAAATCACGGCGGCCAACAGCAGCATATTTAACAGCATCAGCTTCTGCTTCATAATTGGCACTCCAGTGGTGCGAAGGACAGGCAGGGATGCCCAATGCCACTTAGTTTTCCCGCATCCCTGTTGAATCTCCAACCTTCGTTGGGATAACCTATGGATCGCTGGCCTGGATTGTTGTTATCAGCGTGCATCGGCGTCCATCTGCGGCCCAGATTAATGGCCGCAGATG
>JAYWBH010000593.1:0-11558 GCA_043781815.1 Bryobacterales bacterium
CCCTACGTCACCAAAAGTTTCGCCATTGAAGATCGCAATCAGTTGATGGCGGAAAGCGATTATGTTTTGGTGTGTTCAGCGCTAACGCCAGAAACCAAGCATCTGGTTGGCACAGCGGAACTGCGTTCTATGAAGCCTTCCGGAGTGATTCTCAACCTGGGCCGTGGTCCTATTATTGACGAAGTAGCGCTGGCCAAGGCTCTTCAAGAAAAGTGGATTCGCGGTGCAGTGTTGGACGTATTTGACCAGGAACCCTTGCCTGAATCCAGCCCGCTATGGGATATGGAAAACGTGTTGGTATCGCCCCATTGCGCCGACCACACTTCAACCTGGATGGATGATTCCATGCAATTTTTCGTAGATAATTTCCATCGGTACGCCAAAGGAGAACCCCTTGAAA
Source organism: Bryobacterales bacterium (assembly GCA_043781815.1). GTDB lineage: Bacteria > Acidobacteriota > Terriglobia > Bryobacterales > Bryobacteraceae > JANXSF01. The sequence continues at coordinate 401 of JAYWBH010000593.1, forward strand.
ATGTCGTTGACAAGAAGAGCGGCTACTAATTTAATCGCAGGCAGTGCGGCACTGGCCCCCTTGTGGGGTGCGGCGGCCAACACGAAAGGAAAAATCCGCCTGGCGGTTTCCACTTATTCCTATTGGCACCTTCGTGGACCAAAATATCCTCTGGAGAAAGTAATTGACAGCGCCTACGACTTAGGGTTCGATGGCGTGGAATTGCTGCATCGTCAATTCGATAGTGAAGAGCTGCCCTACTTGAACAAACTCCGTCAACAGGCCTTTCGGAAGGGGCTGGACCTGGTGATGCTTTCCATTCATCAGGATTTCGTTTCTCCTTCGGCTGAAGAGCGCGCCAAGCACGTGGCTCATACCAAGCACTGCATTGAATTGGCCGCGCAATTGGGCATTCCAGCCATCCGCCTGAATTCAGGCCGCTGGAAGACCATCAAGAGTTTTGACGATTTGATGAAGGTGAAAGGTGATGAACCGGCACTGCCCGGCTTCAAAGAATCCGATGCCATTGGCTGGTGTGTTGATTGCATCAAAGAGTGCATTCCCACAGCAGAAAAGCACGGCGTGATTATGGCCCTGGAAAACCATTGGGGTCTCACCACCAAAGTGGACGTGCTGTTGCGCATCCACAAGCTGGTAGGTTCCCAGTGGCTGGGCATCAACATGGACACAGGCAACTATCCAGGCGATCCCTACGTGGGCATTGAGCAGTTGGCCCCCTATGCCAACATCATTCAAGCCAAGACGTATTACGGCGGTGGTGAATGGTACACGCTTGATCTGGATTACAAGCGCATTGCCCAGATCATCCGCAACGCTGGCTACACGGGTTACATTTCATTGGAAATGGAAGGCAAAGAAGATCCGCAAACGGCCGTAGCTAAGAGTTATAGGCTGTTACGCGACGCTTTTGGGAGCTGAAACGCTACCTCCAAATGAGGGGAGTTTTTACAGCCACATCGTAATAATTACCAGTACTCGAAAACGCTTATGCAGCTAAGTCATTGATTCTGAGTAGACCTTTGCTTTGGCCCATATCTTGCAATACAAAGACTGCAAGAGGAGAGGTCACCCTTATGAATCAAAAACTGTTAGTTATATTCGCCGGTACAGCGCTAGCGCTGGGAACCACTGGTTGTGCCACCAAGAAACACGTCCTGGCCAAAATTGCTCCCATTGAGGGTCGTCTCGGCGACGTGGAAAAGAAAACCAAGGAGAATGGCAGCGACATCGATCAGTTGCACGCCCAAACCTCCAAGAGCGACGAGAAGCTGACTGACGTGGAACGCCAGGCGAAAGCCGCGAACCAGTTGGCTGCTGATGCAAAAGGTGCTGCGGCTGGCGCACAATCCCGTGCCGATGCTGCTCACGGCTTGGCCAACGATGGCTTAGCGAAGACAGACAAGCTTGGAACCACGGTCAATGAATCGATGGACAAGCTGTATGCCAACCTGGACAATTATCAAAAGCTGAATGAAACGGCAGTTCTGTTCGCATCGAACGTCACTGATCTCTCAAAAGATGCCAAGGCTCAACTGGATACATTGGTTGCGCCCTTGGGAAACAAGTCAAAGTATGTTTTGGAAGTCCGCGGATTCGCCGATACTACTGGTCCCAAGGATTTCAACTTGGCCATCAGCAAGCAACGTGCCGATGCTGTGGTTCGCTACCTGAACATTACTCATCAAGTTCCTCTACGTAGAATCCAAGTATTGGGTGCAGGCACGGAAGCCCCGGCTGCGGATAACAATACTCGCAATGGACGGCAACAGAATCGTCGCGTAGAAATCAAGGTCTTTGCTCTGCCGGAAGGTAGAACAGAGAAGTCTGTGTCGGGGTCCTAATCGACTCGCGCAGAATTCTGTAGTGTGCTATCTGCTTCCTCGAACCAAAGTCCAATTGGACGCTCCGGGCCACAATCAAGGCCCGGAGTTTTTATTTCGAAAGGAGGGGGGTAACGGAAGGGTTATGCGCCGATGCTTTTACGGTTGGAGAGAAGATCACGAATCTCCGACAACAACGCCTGGTCTTTAGTGGGACCAGCAGGTGCTGCGGCAGGTGCTTCCTTTTTCATACGATTCACTGCTTTCACCAAAAGGTAAAGCACGAACGCAACAATAATAAAATCAAGCATATTGGAAAGCAATACGCCGGTGGTCATCACCGGAATTCCGGCAGCCTTGGCTTCTGCCAGCGTGTTCACAGGCTTATCGCCCAGGTTCACAAGAATATTGTTGAAATCAATTCCGCCTAACAATTTTCCAATGGGAGGCATCACAATTCCATCGGTGAACGTTCCGACAATTTTGCCGAACGAAGCACCCATAATTACGCCAACGGCCATGTCTAAAACATTGCCTTTCACCGCAAACTCTTTGAAGTCTTCAAACATATACTACCCCCTCCTTTAGGGGTATCACAGTAGCATACATCACCAATCAAGAATTAACTAGCTATCCATGAGTTAAGTTGTTTTCAGGAAAGTACCAGTCTGGCGTGAAACGGTTTGGCTTCAGTTTTCACTCATACTTATATGGAAATTTAGTGGCCTCATCTTGAATCGGTTTGCGCTATTCACGGTGTACGGCTCCATAAGTGTTGAATAAGATTGGAGAAAATTAATGTTCAATTACAAAGACCCGGGTGGGACCCTGAAACCAGCCAAGGCGCTGGCCAGCTACCGCCAATCCCTGCATGAACAGTATCGCTTTCATGCTAAGAAGCCCAATTCAGCATTCACTTTTCTGGAAGCATTTCAGGAACTGCCGCCAGGTAAAGTTCCTCAAGTGGACGCCGTTCAATGGTCTGCGTTTCCCATCACGGCCACCGGGAACAACACGCAGATTGACGAACAGCGTTTCAGATTTCAGGATGAGTATGTGGAATGGCAGGTTGAGCGCACAGCGGGCAAAGTGAAGCAGATCACTTTCACCACTGAATTCCTGGAATACTACGAGGCGCTGGCATCCGTTGGCTTGGCGGCACTGATCACTGGAATCAAAGCGGTGATCACTGGGGCTAACCCAACAGCGGCTGAATTATTCGGTCCAAATTTCAATCCAGCCACATCGACCCCAGTAGGACGGGCTTCCACGTTCCGCAGTTTTGCAAAACAGAATCCGTGGAATAACGGTGCCAAGGGAATCCTTTGTCTGGCTCAGCAATTCAACACTCTGGGTGCGTTGTTCAATTTGACGGGGCCAGCCGCCATAGTGAATACTACGGTTCCTGCCGGAGCAATTTGTGGCACGCTGAATAGTTCGTGTGGGCCAAACCGTAATTCCGATCCTTCCATAGCAACGGCGGTACAAAATTTGGCACGTTCCAAGCGTGATTTGAGTCTGCGCGATCCAGCAGGCATTGAAATTTTCACTCTGGGCGGTATCTGGGAGCGCAATGGTGTAGCCATAGACATAAACGATTCGCTGAACAATGGCGGCCTTTGGGTAATCAGTCGCAATGGGCGTCGCGGTGTGTTGAAGAATGCTGCTGGACTTACATTGGACGGCGATAGCATCACCACTGGTGCTCAGGTTGCCAGTCGACTTCGGGTGCAGGCACGGGTAGTTTCCGCAATGGAAGCGGATATGCCGGAATGGTCGCGTATCGGTCAGGAAGCCTCAGTACGGTTGAATCAGGTAGCAGCGGCGGGAGGTGTAGGTTGATCCGATTCTCAGCACTGGCGCTTGTTCTAGCGTTCACTACCCTCTCCGCGCAATCCATCAAAAAGCAGGTGCGAGATGGGGCTCCGCAACTGGCCATGACGTCGACGGAATTGTCCGTACTGGGTGATCCTCTATTTCAAATCGTGCTGAAAACCAAGCCCAACGAAATCCGTTTTGATGAAGTGGTTCGGTTGTTGAAAGGGACCACCGGTGGGACAGAGCATTTTTTTGTTGTGGATGAAAAGATAATTGACCCGGCCATTGGCCAATCGCGCCGCGCCGTGATTGGATTCAAGGGATCAAACCAGGGGCTCGTTCTGGTTACAAACGTCATGCTGAGTGTTTTTTTTGATTCGAACACAGTGCAGCCAGGTTTTATAGAGGCCTGGGGCTGGGACAATAAGCGCAGCCGCTACAATTATTACCGGTTAGATAAAGAAGGAGGAACCGTAAGTTGGAAGTTCCGCGGATCCAGCATTGACGCCGATAAGCTTACTCAAACACAACGAAATAAAACTTGCATGGCCTGTCACCTGAACGGTGGTCCAGTGATGAAAGAGCTGCCGTTTCCTTGGAACAATTGGAATTCCTTTCAATCTCAATCTTTGTATTTGAGGCCAGGCGGTGCTGGCCACTGGACCATTGCAGAAGGTTCCCATCTGGCAACACTGGAAGGTGCGGAGAGTATGGAAACGGATTTTATTCTTCCTGCACTGAAACAGTTTAACGGTCGCCGCATTGACCAATTGACCAAAAAGAACGCCGATGGCACCGCTTCAATACTCGATGGCAAACGGGCACTAAGATCCCTATTTGAGACCACCGAGTTCAACGCCATTAGTAGTGATGCTTTTTCTGGACTCCATCCCTTCCAAGGATCGGCTCCAGGATTACCTTCCGGGGTGGTCAAAGTGCCTGACACATTTTTCCTGAATGCCAACCTGTTTGCCGGAGGTAAGGTAACTCAATATCAGGGACTGGGCATTGACCAGGCACGAGATTTCGCATCGGTATTAGTTGTGCAGCCCGCCGAATACAGAAAGCTGGTCAATGATGCTGCCACCAAGTTGAATAACACGTTGGGCGATAGCAGCTTTGCCTGGTTTGTGCCGGAAGCAAGCCACTCGGACAATCATATGGTGGACCGTCTGATCATCAATGGTGTGATCACGCAGCAGTTTGCCGCCGCAGTACTTGCTGTAGATGTTGAAAATCCGGTCTTCTCATTAAAGACGCCAGCTTTGCTGCAATTCATCCCCAAGACTTTCCGCTTTAATCCTCGTGTCAACGATAGCGTGGCAACACCGCATCCCGATGAACTAACGAAGGCTGTGATTGCGGCATTGCAGGCCACATCGCCAGTGGCCGGAAGCCCGCAAGCAGATTTCCTGGCTTTGCTCAAAGCTCCCAATCCGGTGACAGTGTTGCGGCAACGGGTTCAGGCATATCTGACGCGTGAGCAGGCCGCGCTGGCCAACGTCGCCACCAGAGAAGCGGAATTGAAGCGATTATTCGATGTGGTTCTGTCCCGACGTCAAGAAGCATTAACCAATCCGCTGTTCAAACAATTGAACGAGACGGGTAACCTGTTGTTCGCTGTACCGTAATTTGCCGCGTAAATAAAAAATAAAAGGATCCCCCCATGCCACTTATTGATGACGTGAAAGCTGTCTGTGACCGGCTAGCCCCCTTGGGTTGGCGCAACGCCTTACTGGCAATCACCAGCGGGCAACTCGATATCCAGAAACTGAACAGCGCCGCACTTAAAACGGAGCTGACCAAAACTCTTACGGCCATTGACCGCACTGCCGTGGGCTTCACTGATTTTTCCTTGAACGGCAGCAAAGCCATCACTGCTGGATTTCCAGCCAACAGTCTTCTGTACCATGCTCTGGCGTCTCCAAACGTCAGCAACGGAATCAGCGGCTTTGCTACGTTGAAGGAAATTGAGACCGTTGAAAATTTCGTGTTCGGCATTCAACCGCCCACCCTGGCCAGTCTTAAAACGCGCGCTGGCTTAACTTCTGCGCAGCGACTTTCTGTGGTGCTGTTTGCCTACGAGTATCGGCCAGCTCGGGATACCTGCACGCGTCGCCAGGCAGATATGGTTTTTTCGAGAACCGGCGTTGCTCGCGTTGGAACGCGACTCGCTGTCTATGACGCTCCCAACCGCGGCTTCCAATCACAAACGGCCAACGATCCGTTTGCTTTTCAGGTTTGCCCAGCCCGCTACGGGGCATTTATTGCAGTGCAAAAGAAAGGCATTGCAGCCAGCATTATGCGAGCCCAAACGGGTGACGATCTTCTTGATGTTTGGATTCCTATCCACAAACTATTTAACGGTGCGGAGTGCATTTCCGGCTTGACGCTTCAGGTGGATTATTCAACATTCCATTACAACGATAAGATCCGTCGCACGCGTGCGGTGACCCTTGGGTTGCCTGCGGTCCCCACCACGGCGCCATTTCAATTCTCCACAGGGATAGCTCAGCTTTCTACAGATCCATCGCTTGGGGCAGGCATTGTGATGCCCGTACCGCATCCCAGATTGGTGGAACAGGCTTCCGTCAACGGTCAGCTATTGACCTTTGTTGTTCCCAATGGACCCAAAGCATTTGCAGCGTTGGAACCAGGGGCCAGTCAAAGTGCCGATGGTTCAGAGATCCGATCCGCGCCAGCCTACGTCCATGCACGAACGGAAGTCCGCAATGGGATGACGATAGATCTGAATAACGATCCGACCAGGCCAGACGTGAATGACACCGTTTCCACTGGAAATTACAAGGCACTTCATCATGTGGATTTCACGGGCGATGGTCAAATTGATGTCAGCATTCCAGCTCTTGCAGGCAAACCAGAATTGGCTGCTGGCACCGTGCCCTGTTATTCACTGGTAGCTGCTCCAGACTTTTTCCCATCAGCAGGTCAAAGAGAATTATTTGAAAGCGTTCCCAGAGCCTTTTGGGGCGTTGCCCCATTTCCGCTTTGCGACACACGCTTACCCGCGAATCTGCAAATGCCCGGCAATAAATTCACCCCAGGCGATAAGACGATGACCGCCATAGTGGCACTGTTCGGCCCGGCACCTTCAGGAACAATCATCCCGCAGTCCTTCGACGCAACACGTCATTCCTGCCTGCCTGACGATTGCGCCGGAGTGTTTGCCCCTGGTTGGGACGTCAGTACGGATCGCAAGACTATTTCCGGAGTGAAGGTTCAACATTTGGCAGCTTATGGCCTGGGAAGCCCATTTCCAGAGGACTCAAAGCTATGCGCTGCCCTCAGCACCTTCTGGCCAGCAGTGGCCCCTGACGCATCCCGGTCCATGTCGCCGAACAGTGGCAACGATACGCTGCGGGCAACGGTCGCGCCGCTGACCGATGAAGAGATTGGCCAAGTTGGCGCGCTGCCCTGGGATGGTGTTGTTGGTCCCAAAGTAAGCACATTTGGCGGCACAGAGTTCCTTGATTGTGAAAAGTTTCTGCATGTCGATTACGTAAAAAATGCCCTGGAAGGCCGTTTTACGCCTCGTTTGACCGCACAAGTTTCCAGCGGAGAGTATAAGCTGCGGATGCAGGCCATGGCCAAAAGCTATAGTGCTGTGGGTGGCGATCGGAATCTTCGCTTCGTCGTCTCTTTCCGTAAACTCAGTGTGGGTGATGTGGAACTGCAACGAGCTCAACTGGACACTTCCACAGTTTTTAACGGTGAGGTATACCGCATCGACATGATTCTGGGAGGCTCGGCCACGCAGCAAGCGCACCCAACTGATTTCCGGCGAAGCTTGCTACCCATTCAAGATCGGCAAGTATTTCTGGCCAATCCGAAAACTAACAAGGCGTTTCGCAAGAGGGCGAATCAAACAGTCTGGTCGCTGGTGTGACGAATGCGGTGATTCTTGGTGGCGGTCCAGCCGGTGCGGCTGCCGCCATCACTTTGCTACAAGCACAAGTTCCGGTAACTATCATTGAACGCCAGCCGTTTCCACGCTATCGTCCTGGGGAAACTTTGCATCCGGGAATTGAACCGCTGCTGAACCAACTGGGTGCGGCGGAATGCCTTCATACCGCTGAATATATCCGGCATCCAGGTGTTTGGTCGGCATGGGGCGAACCCATCCATTTCGTACCTTACGGCGAAGATAGCAATGGACCATGGCGGGGATTCCAGGCCACTCGCGGGGACTTTGACCGTCGACTATTGGAAAGTGCCTGCCATCGCGGAGCTACTTTAATTGAAGCCGATGCCCTTGGGGTGCTGCGCAATTCTTTTGGTGATGTTACCGGAGTGATGACTTCCAGCGGGCCACTTACGGCAACTTACGTAATTGATTGCAGTGGCGGTTCGCACATGTTGGCCCGTCAACTTCAGATTCCCATTGTGCGGCATTCGCCCCGTCTGGTTGCGCGCTTCGGGTATGTCAATGGCAAGTTCGATGGTCCTGCCCCAGCGATTAGTGCTGACGAAACTGGCTGGACTTGGATTGCCGAAGTGGAACCGAATCGCTTTCAGTGGACACGGGTAACTGAGGCGCATAATCGGCCTGATTCACAATGGCTTCCTGCTGGCCTTGGTGCACTGGAAGCTGAACCTTCGCGCGGCGCTGACGTCACTTGGCGCATGGCGGAGAAGGTCGCCGGACCCGGTTGGTTCCTGGCTGGCGATTCCGCAGTCGTGCTGGATCCATCTTCATCACACGGAGTTTTACGAGCCATTATGTCTGGCATGATGGCCGCACACTTGGCCGCTGCCAACCATTGCATTGCTGCGGAGGCCTATCAGGAGTGGCTTAGCGCTTGGTTCCAACACGATGTGGAAGCGATGAGCAGTGCTTACCGCATGGCTAATTTATTTGGTTTCAGCTCGGTGCCCTAAACTAAAAAGAACCATGCGCAACAGGCAACCAGTCCACGTCTTATATGGCGGCGGTCATTTATTTCAATCCAACGTATCTTCAAAAATGGGACAGATCGCACTGCGATTTCTGGATAACCATATGCCCAACGCAGAACCATTGGCAACGGCGTTCGGCATTCCGCTTTCTTTGGCTAAGGCCGTTTATCCGCGCTTGCGGCACAAGCTGGAGACAGAGCCAGTGGAAGAAGTCCGCATCGATTTTGAAGACGGGTACGGTTCCCGTTCCGATGCTGAGGAAGATGCCCATGCCGAAGCTGCGGCAAAGCAGTTAACCGGTGATTCACTGCCGCCATTCCTGGGTCTGCGGATCAAGGCACTGCGAGGCAAAACGCAGCGTCGTGGGTTGCGCACATTGGATCGCTTCTTTGCAGCCGTCGAAAAAGTGCCCGATGGCTTTGTAGTGACTCTTCCAAAAATCGTTGGACCAGAGGAAGTAGAGTTACTGCTTGCCAACATTCCTGCTGACGTTGGTGTGGAATTGATGATTGAAACCACTGAGGCGCTGGATTGTTTGAAAGAGCTGCATCAAGCAGGCAGGGGTCGCGTTACGGCGGCGCATTTTGGCCCATACGACTTTCTGGCAAGCTGCGGAATTGCTGCTGTACGCGAATCGTTACAGCATCCCATTTGCGCAGCAGCCCGTACGAAAATGCTGTTCGCCTACGCCCGCACAGGGATTCATTTGTCCGATGGTCCAACGCGAGATTTGCCACTGGGCGATTTCCCCATGGAAGCGTTGGCCTTGCACTTTCACAATGTTCAACAGGCCATGGAAGTGGGTTTCTATCAGGGCTGGGACCTCCATCCGGCACAGTTGCCCGCCCGGCATGCGGCAGTGTTTGCATTCTATTTGAATGGGGTGGATCATCATCGTAAACGGCTGGTGAACTTCATGGAAGCATCGGCCCAGGCGACGCGAGTTGGGCAGACGTTTGACGATGTGGCAACGGCACTGGGCTTGTTGCATTTCTTCCGCAGAGCAGTGGATTGCGGGGCGATTGAGGAGTCTGAAGTTGGGGTGTCGCTTGCAGAGGTAACGCAATTACTTGGCGGCAACAGCTAAACGTTAACGGCGCGCCCTGCAAGCGAAAGAGCTTCACTCCAGAATGAAGTTGAATTGTGCATCAAATCCACCACCGCCGTAATTGATTCCACAAAATGGTCCAGTTGTGCATCAGTCACCACTAACGGCGGCGCTACTTTCAGAACCATGAAATTGTTCCCGCAGATCTGGGTAAGAATTCGCCAATCGCGGAACATACGCATTACGATCACTTGCCCGAACATGCCTGTATGAATGTGACGAAATGCTTCGAAGGCAAGCCGCAATTTCAAACTGGAAGGTTTTTGAAATTCAATGCCAGACAGCATGCCCAAGCCGCGAACTTCTTTTACCATCTCATACGGGCTTAGCGATTCCCGCAGTCGTTGCCGAAGTTCTTCGCCCATTCGTTGGGCCCGTTCGCCTAATCGTTCGCTTGTTAGAACGTCCAGCGTTGCAATGCCGGTGCGCATAGCTAGCGCATTTTCTCCGAAGGTGGAGGTGTGAACAATGGATCGTTTTAACGAATCGTACACGGAATGATAAATGTCACTGGTCATTAACACGGCGCTAACCGGCACCAGGCCACCGCTGAGTGCCTTGGCCAGAATTACCATATCGGGCTGGACATTAAACTGGTGACCAGCCAGAAATGTTCCGGTGCGGAACATCCCCGTCTGCACTTCGTCCATCACAAAAAGGGCACCATGCTTGCGGCACAGCTTGGCAGCTTCGGCAAGATAGTCGCGGTCAGGCACTTGAATGCCGGCTTCGGATTGGACAGGTTCAACGAAGAAGGCAGCATAACGGCCAGTAGATAACTTTGCTTTCAGGGCCCCAAGATCACCGAAAGGGACCCCTGCCGTATCGGAAAGCATAGGACCAAACTTGTCCTTCCAAAAGCCGTCACTCATTAGTGAAAGCGCGCCGCACGTGAGTCCGTGAAATGCGCCTTCAGCATATAGAAGTCCACTCCGACCTGTGTGTTTACGGGCGAACTTGATAGCTGCTTCCACACCTTCACTTCCAGAGCAGGCGAAAAACACCTTGTTCAATCCGCCGCCAGCCAAGGTACAAAGACGGTGTGCCAGAGTCCCGGCCAGATCGGGTATATGGCTTTGCAGCATTGCCGGGCCGCAACGGTCCAACTCGTCTTTAATAGCTTCTATGATGGCGGGGTGATTGTGCCCGGTATTGTGGACGCAGTATCCAGAGAGAAAATCCAGGATAGTGGTGCCATCTTCGGTGAACAATTCGGTTCCAGAACAGTGCCGGTAGCGGACATTCATTTCGAGCAAGTTCAACAATCGGACCCATTGCGGATTTACATAATTTGCATAATCAGTGGTTACGGCGGACGCTGTAGCAGTAGTGGTGGCCATCGGAGTACTGACGCATTAGCGCTGGAAACTTAGTACAACCATTCTGAAATGATCTGACTTAAATGAAGTAACCTCAATTCGCTTGACATGGGTAGCCCGCTTGTCCAAAACTTGAATCAACCCCCGTAGTTAAATAAAGGAGCATTCCACCATGA
>JAYWBH010000594.1:0-3855 GCA_043781815.1 Bryobacterales bacterium
GGCTCGGTAACGAACTGATTCTACCGAGCCGTGACCGCGAGGGAGCGGTGTTTTTAACCACAGGTTATCCCAACATAAAAATTTTTTTGACCCATATACTCAAAGAAACACGCTTGTATAAATTAGGAAGTCAAACTAAGATACTGGGTATAGCTATGAAAATGATGAAACGCTTGATGCTCTTCACAACGTTGCTTGCAACGTCGCTCCTGGCCGCTGAACGCAGACACCTTTTGAATCCCGACGGCGCGCTCACCAAATCCAGCGGTGACCCGGCTCAGCAGATCGCCAGTCGCTTTATTGAGGGCCTGTCCCAGGAGTTGAACTTCGGACCAGGCGATGCAGACAGCGTCTATCTCTCCAAACAATATCTAACCGAACACAACGGCGTCACCCATCTGGTGTACAAACAGCAATACCAGGGTATCGACGTGTATGGGGCTGAATGGACTGTCAACATTGATCGCGATGGTCGTGTGCTGAACGCTGGCGGCATTCTTGTTCCTGGCCCTGGCCAAGGGACACTTGCCCCCAAGCCCACCGGCTTGTTGCAAAGTGTTCGGGCTGCCGTTGCCGCCGTAAATCCGCAAGCTGCCACGCACTTTGCTGCCTTTCAAATTAAGGCGCAAAAAGGCCGTCGCGCCGTGATCGCCGGCGGGAGCCTTGGTGCAGACGTCAATGCCGAACCTATCTGGTTCCCAATAGAAGGTCGTCTTGTCCCGGCATACATCGTCAGCGTGATGGATGAAGATGGCGTAAACAGCTACGAGGTGATCGTCAACAGTGAGTCGCAGCGGTTGTTGTCTAAAGAAACGCTAACCAAGTTTCAGAATGCACCGCGCGGCAAAGTATTTGAGCGGGAAAATCCTCAGCCCAACGTCACTCCCGGGGTTCGCCTCACCACCGCCCCACCGTTTGTGGATCGAACTTGGCAATCCTTCAAAGGTGATCCTACCGCTTCGCCTTATGGCTGGTTGGAAACCGATTCCACCAAGGGAAACAATGCCGTGGTCGGTCAGAATTTATTGGGGGTTCGCTTCCTCGCAAATCCTAAATTGGCTGTTTCTACCAACGGCGAATTTGACTTCCCTTTGCAGTTGGGCCCCACCGCGCCGAACCCTTCCAACTTTTCCGATGCCTCCAACACCAATCTGTTTTATTGGATTAACCGCGCCCATGATCTTTTCTATTCCATCGGATTCACTGAGGGCGCAGGCAACTACCAAAAGGACAACTATGGACGCGGCGGCGTTGGTGGTGACGCCATCTTTGCCTACACCCACTTCGGGTCGCAAACAGTGAATGCGGCTTCGCTAACCAATGCTTTTTACACCACCCAGAACACCAACGATGGCGAACCGGCAATGGTGGCCATGTACTTGGGAGCCCAGGGTACCTTTACCGATGGCGCTTATGATTCGCAGGTGATTGTGCACGAATATACCCACGGCGTCAGCAACAGATTGATTCGCAATCTAAGTGGCCAACAAGGTGGAGCCATGGGTGAAGCCTGGAGCGATTTCTTCTCGTTGGAATTTACTATTCCCGAGGGAGCCCCCTTAGACGGTGTGTATCCCTCAGCCGGTTATTTGTCGCAAGACTTTATCAACGGGGCATTTCGTTCACGACCCACAACCACCGATACAACAATCAACCCGCTTACCTATGACGACCTCGGCAAAGTAATTGGTCGCCCGGAAGTACATGCTGATGGCGAAATTTGGGTGGAAGCTCTGTGGGATCTCCGCGCCAATCTGATCAAGCAATGGGGTGAAAAAGAAGGACGTCGCCGTGTTCGTCTCTTAGTGATAGATGGCATGAAACTTTCACCGCCAGCACCCTCCATGGTGGATATGCGCGATGCCATTCTTTTAGCTGATCGCGTGGATTTTGCAGGTGCCAGCCAGCTACAACTATGGGCCGGATTCGCTAAACGTGGATTGGGAAGCCTGGCATCCAGCCGTGGAACTCTTGCCAACAACACCATCGCTTCTTTCGATCTGCCTTCGCCCGCCGCTAAAATCAGCTTTAGCCGCAAGGAATTTTCCGCTGGCGAAACCGTCCGAATCTACCTTTCCGATTCGAATGTCACAGACCAGACTGTATCCCTTCAACTCACCACCAGCAGCGGCGATTTGGAAACTGTTACGCTGCGCCGAAACGGCAATCTGTTCCAGGCCGATATCGGCAGCACTGGTGGGGCAACCTTGCCCGTGCGCGAAAATCATCGTTTGGAAATTGTGCCCAGTGATTCCATTTCAGCCTATTATTTCGACGTGGATCCAGGTAATGGCAAGGCAAAGCAGATCGAGTTGAATGTTCCTACCGTGCAGCCCTATTCGTTGTTCTACTTCAACAACACACCGCTTCAGTTTGCCGGTGAAGGAACTCTGTTTTCCCCACTCACACTTCAGCAACTTTCCACCACCGCGATCGTTTCAACAGGATATACGTTGCCTTTTGGATTTCCTTTCTTCGGTGAAACACTGCGACGGGCAACTATTTATAGCAATGGCTACATCGATTTTGGCACCAGCGGAGCTCAGTTCTGCTCCACCACATCCTCACTTCTTCAAGTGAAAGGTATTGCCGCAATGCTTGCCGATGTTGGGATTACCGGCGTCGCCCAGGCAAACGAAAATATCTACGTCAGCACCACCGCAAACTCCGTCACATTCCGCTGGGTTGGTGAAACCATCACGCTCGCCTTCAACACCAGGGCGGAACCGGTCAACTTCGCCATCACACTGTTCAGCGACGGTCGCATTGAAACGCGCTACGGCGCTGGCAATAAGAACCTGACCAGTTACGACAATACTTGCGGGGCCGCTCTGCCTTTGGTCGGCATTTCCAGCGGAACCAGTAACTATGCGTTGCTATCCCCATTGCACATCGGTTTAGTCTCCTTTGAAAACGCTCTGACCTTGCGGCTTGACCCACCAGTTAATGCCGTTAGCGCTCCTCAAGCCGTTCTGGAAACTCCAGCCGCAGGGGCCAAGGTGACGAATAATTTAGTAGTCACCGGCGTAGCTTGGGATACCGATGCTTCCATCTCCAGAATCGACATCCTGGTCGATGGCATATCTCTGAATCGTGCCGTTCCCAGCAGCATTAATCGAACGGATTTTTGCGGTGCTCAAAACGTTCCTGGTTGCCCTCGTATCGGTTTTTCGGCCACCGTTGACTTACTGGCTCGCGGCGTAAAAGCAGGTAAGCACTCAGTGCAATTATTTGCCACAAATACCCGCGGTGCCACAGTGGCATTCCCCGACAAGCCCCGGGAGTTCGATCTGGATTTCACAACAGTTGCACCCAAGCCCCCCACAATCCGAATTGAATCGCCCGATGCAGGCAGCACGCTTACCGGCACCACCGTTTTCCGTGGTTACATTCTGGCTGGCGATCTTCGTATTGTTGGTGCTGATGTTTTAATTGATGGCGTAACCTGGGGTCCAGCAGTTTACGGTGGCTCCCGCCCAGACATTTGTACGTCGCCAGCGGTGGCTACCAATTGTCCAGGTGTCGGCTTTACCTACACCTTCAATCCAACTACAAACTTACCTATTAATTCCGGTGAGCATAAATTACAAATCCGCGCTCGCGATCTGAATGGTAACTTTTATCTGTATCCGGAAACTCCGTTCCCGTTCACTTTAGATAAGCCGAAAAACGATCCCCCCATTGCCGTTCTAACTTCGCCCCAACCGAACGAAAAGGTGAAAGGAACTATCAATGTAACCGGGTATGCTTACGATCCGGATGGACGTGTTGTATCGGTGCTGGTGGTAGTTGATCAGCAAAGAGGTTTCACCGCCACCATCGGTCGTCCAAGTCCAGAAGTTTGCGCGGAACTGA
>JAYWBH010000595.1:0-3847 GCA_043781815.1 Bryobacterales bacterium
TTAAAAATTTCGGCGTGTCGACCAAAATCCTGGGCGATTTTAAGAACATCGGCCATCTTAGCCGAAGGTATGAACAACGCCCCCGTCCAATCCTGAATCTGTCCGCCTTTCACTTCCAAATTGCCATTGCCAACTGAAGGTTGCACTAAGATACTGCCTCCGCGCAATTGCTGATCTTTTTCTCCTGAACTGGGAACGGAAAGGAAAGCTGGTTGACGATACCTTTGTTCAAGGCGCGCCTCAATGTTGGAAATATGCTTATCAAAAAGGGCACTGGTCTGAGGCAGCAAGTCCACCGCATAGCTCCGCACTGGAGCAAGGATGAAAATGAAAAATGCTGCGACACAAGCAAGATTCGCTGGAAGGCTGCGGGTGTGTAAATACTTCATGTTTGGCAAATTACTATCTTTCTTAGAATAGCGTGATTCGCGTTGTTGGTTCACCGTTGAGTCCCACCAAATTTCTTGACGTGAACGCATCACACAGCAGACCCAACCAATCCCTATAGAAATGAATTACATGCACTGAGTCAGCATCTTTTGCGTTGCGCAATAGTTACTAAATAGTCATCAAAGCGCATCTCTTGTGATACTATTGCGCTGCAAAACGAAAGACTAAGTGGTTCTGATTGAATAAGTTAGAAGACTCGTTATCCTTGATGATAACTTTGATAGAAATAGAAGTCATGGTACTATCACCCCGTACCGTACTTACATTTGGGAGTCATTCAAAAATATGTCAGCCCTCCTCCGAGCTGGATTCTTTGCCTGCGCCGCGCTCTCGCTCCCTTCCTATTCCCAAACCCCATCGGGTTCTGTGGCTCAACAGCCTCATCTGAAACCGAGGCCAGTTGCCGGAACCAGTGCTCTCACTGCCCTGGAACGAGTCATCGCAATCACCTACCATGGCGGTCCTGTGATGCTGGGCACAACCCATGTTTACTTCATCTGGTATGGCGATTGGACTGGGGATCTTGCAGGAAAGGCCATCCTCCGTAACTTTGCTAACTCCATTGGCGGGTCGCCGCACTTTGCCATTAACACCACTTACTCCGACGCCAGTTCCAACTTTGTGAGTAACTCCGTAACCCTGGCTGGGGAGGCGAATGACAGTTACTCCCAAGGTCTGATTGTTGGTCAGCTAGCTGCCGTGCGAATCGTAACGGCGGCTATTACTGCAGGTCTTCCCAATGATCCCAATGCAGTCTATTTTGTTCTAACTTCTGATGATGTCATTGAAGCTTCAGGCTATTGTGGCTATCACTATCACTTTCAAAAACAGATTGGAGATCCTGAGACCAAGTACGCCGTGGTGGGTAAGAAAACACCTGCGGTATTGGCCAATTGTGCGGAGCAGACAGCATCCAGCCCCAATAACAATCCCGCAGTTGACGCCATGGTCAATGTAATGGCCCATGAACTGGAAGAAGCCGTCACGGACCCCATTATAGATGCCTGGTTCGATAGTCGTGGTGATGAAAATGCCGATAAGTGCGCCTGGACTTTCGGCAACACATTCCTTACTGCCAATGGTTCCAAAGCTAACATTACTCTTGGTGGATATAACTACCTAATTCAACAAAACTGGGTAAATGCTTTTGGTGGATACTGCGCCATGAATCTGACCGATCCTGTGATCACCTCTATCAATCCAGAGGTCGCGTCACGCGGTAGCACAGTGTCGGTGGCCATCACCGGTTTCAACTTAACCGGGGCCAGCATTAATCCGCTGGCTGGAATTACCATCAGCAATTCAGTGGAATCGGCGGAGCTTGTTACTGCCACTTTTTTCATTGACCCCAATGCATCGTTGGGTATCCGGAACCTTTCCTTAACCTCGGCCACTGGGACCACCAATAAATTAAACTTCTCTGTTATTCCGCTTGCTCCCACGCTCAGTAGCATCAACCCATCCAGCGCCACGCAAGGCACCAGCGTTGCCGTAACACTCACTGGCAGTAACTTGGCCGGGGGGTCGATCAGCATCGGCGGTGGTATCAGTTTAAGCGGACTTACTTCAACAGCCAATCAGATCTCGGTCACTTTCAACATCCCACTAAATGCTCCCGCAGGGCCGCAATCTGTTACTGTTGCTACGACGGGCGGCACAAGCAATGCACTCACTTTCAACATCAATAGCCCATTGGGACCTCCAGCGCTGTATTCCATGGATCCTCTAAATGGGACGCAGGGCAGTTCCATCAATGTAAGTATCGCGGGCACTAACTTCACAAACCCCACTTCAATCGTTATGGTGGATCCATTTAGTGTTACTGTTTCTAACATCGTTATTGTCAGTAGTAACTTGCTGACGGCCACCCTCAATATTGCCAGCTTCGCTGCCAGAAGGAATTCCTTAAAAGTTCAAACCCCATTGGGGACCAGTAATACTTTGAATTTCGATGTTCTGCCGGGCTTGCCGAATCAGGCACCAATGCTGCTTTTCGTTAACCCAACCAGCATCGGGCAAGGACAGAGTGTTCCGGTGACCATTAGTGGAAACAACCTAAACGCTTCTTCCATAAATCCAATCGCTGGTGTGACCATCACGACCTTAGCCGCCAGTGCGACACAAATTTCGGCAATGTTTACGGCGGCCGCAGGGGCAATGTCGGGAGCAAGAAGCATCACCGTGACCAACCTGAACGGTACCAGTAATGCACTGACTTTTTCTATCACTTCTTCAACAGGACTCGCGCTGACAACCATCACACCCCCCTCAGGTGCGCCCGGTGCAGTAGTGCCGGTAGTGATCAGTGGCACCGGTCTAACTGGAGGGTCAATCAATCCAATCATCGGAGTAACTATCACTACCACGGCAGTAACTTCGACTCAAATTGTGGCCATCTTCTCAATAGCCGCTGGGGCAGCCATCGGCCCACGCAACGTCACGGTGAACACTGCTGCTGGAACCAGTAATGCGCTGGTGTTCACTATAACTGGGTCGGGTCCATTGCTGACATCTTTGACTCCGAATAATGGGAGGCCTGGAACAAGCTTGCAGGTATCCATTCTTGGCCTCAATTTGGGCGGAGCATCCATCAACTCCATTCCTGGCATTACGATTACCAACTTAGTGACTAGCGCAACGGCAGTTACAGCTATTTTCGATATTGCGTCCAATGTTAGTCCTGGGCTGTTCAACGTTACAGTGAACACAGCCGCAGGAGTAAGCAATGCTTTGGTGTTTGAGATTAAGCCGATTCGCGACGCACGGTAAGTGGCAGTCAACCCGCTAACAACAAATCATCGGTAGGCTTCGCGGTGACTGTTACGCCGTCGTTGTGGAAGCGGACGCAAGCCGTCGCATGGCTTCGTCATGAGGAATGCCCCTACCGCCATTCAGAAGCTCAAAAATTGAGCCGCGAGTGGAAGCCTAAAAAATCTAAATGACAAGCCTTCGTGGGGCGTACGGCGTTTTGTGAATCGTGTAGAGCCGAAACATAAGTGGTGCGCCCGGAGTGATTCGAACACCCGGCCTTCTGGTTCGTAGCCGTCAACCCACGCATAATCAACAATTTAGCTATGGGCACAAGAGTTATCAACTGTTGCTATTGGTTGCTCGTTTCCAGTAACTTACAGGGTGGAGAAAGATTTTAGCTGGCAATGTTGAATAACGCTTCTATGCACAGGGTGGGCACAAAATTGGGCACAGTTTGGATAGGAGAACTGGGGCCGCCACCTAACTATTGCAGCAGACTTAGGTCCGTGCTACTAACTATTTGTGAGAATAATCTACTCTGGCCCACACTTGAGTTCGCTATTCCGGCCTGGCCCACTTCGATCATCTGATTTGGCCCACCTGGCTATTAGTATTTTGCACCATTCCACCAGTTAGCGGTTCGGGC
>JAYWBH010000596.1:0-3844 GCA_043781815.1 Bryobacterales bacterium
GCAGCGGCGGAAATGGCACCCATAATTGCAATTGGGATGGCCAGCAGAAGTGGGCAGGGAGTGGCGATTACCAAAACTGCTAGAAACCGCGAAGCCTCGCCTGAAATTAAATAACCTATAGTTGCGACGGCCAAGGCAACCAGCGTGTACCAAGTTCCCAAACGGTCTGCCAGGCGGCGCATGTGTGGCTTGTTGTTTTCCGCCTCAAGCATCACCCGCATGATCTTCGAATAGCGGGAATCCACAGGAAGACTTTTGACCATTACGGTTACTGCTGTCTCTCCATTCACGGCGCCGGACAACACCTCTGCTCCAGGACCTTTACTAATTTGGAAGGGCTCGCCGGTTAAATAAGATTCGTCCATGGTGCCTTGCCCTTCGGTGACAACACCATCGACGGGACAAATTTCGTGAGGGAAAACAACCAGGCGATCACCGATGGTGACCTGATCCAGGTTGATGTCTTCCATTTGAAGATTCGTTGAACGATGAGCGGTACGAGGCATGCGCTTGGCCAATGCGGCTAGAACGTCTGATGCTCGGCGTGCGGCATATTGTTCCAAGCCAACGCCGCTGGATAGCATGAGCACAATAATGACGCCCGCTAGATATTCACCCAAAAGGAGAGACACCACAATGGAAAGGCCCGCCAGCAAATCGGAACCATATTCACCAGCCAACATGCTTCGAACCAGGTCGTATAGAAGTGGAACACCGCCCATCAATAAGACGGCCAGCAGCGGCCAATTCGCATGAGAGTTCGGGTACGGCCCCGCATAACGGAGCAACAGATGGGTGATAAGCCCCACTGCCGCAAGACAAGCAATGAGTGTTTCCTTAGAAAATCGTTTCACTACTTGTGTGTAGCAAGCAAGGGGCCAACTGGGGCCTACTTAGAGCCATGCGGAGGGGCTTCTAAATTCGCTGCCTAATTCGGACAGGCCGCGTGGCACATCAATTTATTCCACGCGTTTGGTCTCTATGGAATTGTGTGCTTCCCAGGCGGCTACAACTGATCCGTCGGGCAAGGCTATCAGATTTACAAAGGCACCTTCTGCCGTCAACTGCACTGGAGCGGTGGCCTTCGGGGTCATGATCTGAATGGCACCATCTTTCGTCCAAGCCACAAATGCTCCGAGCTTTGTCCTGACCACGGCAACATCTTTACCGGCACCCAATTGCTTTTCAGCCTTGCCTGGTTCAGTGAGAAACACTGTGCCATCGCGACGCCAGGCTGAAGTCACCTGCCCGTCTTCAACGGCGAAGCCACCGCCATCCATGGGACATGCGTTCAGTTTCCAAGTGCCTTCGCCTAACTTTTTGGCTGGTCCGAATTTAGATCCATCGGCAGCGCTGGCGATATACATATCGCGCGACCCATCGATTACGTTCCGCCACATGGCGTAGATGTGACCTTGTGCATCGGATGCAAGCGATGGGGCACAGCATTGGCAAATTGTTCCGGCAGGGGATTCGTACACCAGCGCATTCTTGGCCCAAGTAATGCCTCCATCGGTGGAACGGGCTTCGTATAGCTTTGTGCCATCGGAACGTAAGTCCAGCCATGTGGCGACCACGTTGCCTTTGGAATCGACAGTCATGGCATGCAAACCTTCGCGGGCGGACCCGGGAACGTCATTGATGACACCGGCGCGTGTCCAGGTTTTTCCATGATCGGTGGATCGCCACGATCTTAAATTGCCACTCTCTGGTGACCCGTGGGCTTGTACTGCTGGAGTAACCTTATCACCCACCATTGCGCTGATCACAAGAGCATCTTTCAGAATACTCAGACGTGGTCCGCGATGCCGCCCTAACGCCATGGCGCCAACTTCGGCGACCTTTATGGGTGGCAGGAAAGTGCGTCCTTGATCGGGCGAAGAAGTGAAATAGATAGTATTTCCAGCGCCGAAAGCCATGGCCACTTGATCATTTCTTACCGCTAATTGCGGTTGTCGCGATGGCACAGTTACAGCCTCAGGCTGAATGCGAGTGGCCATGAATAGCAAGGTTGTTAGTAGCATGTGTTGGTCTCCTAAAACTTAAAGCGCAATGCGAATTGTATCACTCGGGGATCGTTCACGGAATTGATCTGCCCGAATGTGGCGGATGGGTTACTTGGGTATGCACCAGTTCCAAACACACCGTTGCTCGTCAGGTTGTTGCGATGGTTCAACCCGTTGAATGCTTCAGCAATTGCTTCCATTTTCACACGTTCCGCCAGTGGGAAGATACGGCTGATTCGTATGTTGACAGCAAACAGATCGTTCCCAATCCCGGCGTTGCGATCAATGAAATCGCCATTAACGGTGGGTCGTGCTGCGGTGCCTTGCAGGGTGTTGGCACCGGTGGTGATGTTGAACGGCAGTGGCGAATAATATTGCAGCATTGTTCCCAGTTGAAAGCCGTTGCTAAGCTTTTGCCATGTGGAATTCGCTCTGCTTAATGAGGTGTGCAAGTTGCCATTGAAGGTGAGGCGATGGCGTTGATCGTCATCGGACCGGCCATAATCGCGCCAGATATTGAAGGGGTCAACCGGTCCGCTGAAGAAGGCTTCGCCCACGTTGTTGGAAGATTTTGAAAAGGCGTAGGAAATGCGATAGTTACCCCAGCGCACTGGTCTTTGGACAAAAGATACGTGCAGCCCGTCATAGACCGAATCAGCCAGCGAAGTGTATTGGCTATTGTTGGCAAAGTTTGGATTAGGACGGCAACCATTGTTTGTTCCCACTGCGACACACGTGGGCACGTTCTGATTGATTGACATGATCAGATGCAATCCACGCAAATGCTGATAGCCGACACTTACTGTGCTGTGGGCGGATAACTGATGTTCCACTTCCACACTGCCTTGTTCGGAGTAAGCATTCTGTAAGTCACTCTTCATTGTGGTGAAATTCACCAGTGCACCAGTTGGGGTGGCTACCAGAATGTTTGGGAACACTGGGGCGCCTGTTTGGGTGGGACTCAGGCTGATGTTTAACTGGCTGGCATTGGTGATGGTGGTTGTATTTCCACTGGATAACAGCGCGTTTTCAACGGCACGCAGCGGAACGCGATCATAGAATAAACCGTAGCTGCCGCGGATCACGGTGCGTCGCGATGCAAAGGGAGTCCAGGCGAATCCGGCACGGGGCGAAACGTTGTTCTTATCTGTTTGGATGGTTTCAAGAAACTGTAAGTCATAGCGCAGTCCCAGGTTCAGAGTGAAGGCAGGAGTAACTTTCCATTCGTCCTGCAAGTAAAAACCGATGTTCGGATTTGTTTGCGGCTTGGTGATGTTACCGAACGTCTGTGTGTATCCCGACGCGTTGTAAGTGCCTGACAAAAAGTTAGCGAGCGAAGAGAATGCATAACTACCGCGATTCGCCCGAGGAAACGTGATGGAAAGATCGTTGTAGAGAACGTCGACGCCAGCACGCAGGGCATGAGCACCCATTTGATACGACAGGTTATCTACGATTTCATACAGATTGTTGACGCGAAGTGCCGGCGAACCAGATAGTCTTCCAAACGAAGCGATTCCAGCAATGCTGATGGATGGTCCAATCTGATCGGTAGGCGACGCATCCAGTTTGCTGTGCGTGTATTGGCCTCGAGTCTCATTCACCAGGCGGGAGGAGAATGCAGCAACGTTGCTGATGGCAATGGTTTGATCTGTGTTGTCCAGTCCTGCGGATGCAGAAGCAGCGGTTAAGGCACCGGCACCGCGAGAGTTTTTGCTGTGCACATCGTAGGCACTGTACCGAACACTGAACTGATCTTTGCTGCTGAATTGATGATCCAACTTTGCCAGCACATTGGTGTTGTGCACAGGGTTGGAATACAAGCCGGTGTAGATTCG
>JAYWBH010000597.1:0-3841 GCA_043781815.1 Bryobacterales bacterium
GGGGGACGTCCAAATTCTGTGGCGATCACAACTAACGTTGTATCCAACAGTTTGTTCTTTTCCAGATCCTGCAGCAACGTGGCAAACGCCTGATCCAAATCCTGAATCAATAAATGCTGCTTCACTTGCCCGTCGTTATGGGTATCCCAACCAGAGCCGTTAAGGAAATTCAGGTTAAACGACACTTCTACAAATCGCACACCGGATTGCACCAGCCGCCGGGCAAGTAAACAGCGCTGACCAAATTCGCCGCCATAGGATTCCCGCAGTGTCTTGGTTTCCTTGGCCAGATCAAACACGTTCATGAACTTTGACCCGGCCATTTTGAAACCTTGTTCGGTAATGGCCGATTGGGCACGAATCACATGATCTTCGGGATTGCGCTTCTCAAAATCCTGACGGAGTTGAGCCAGTAACGTTTCCCGACGATCCTGCCGTGGATTATCTACATCTGGAGCGCGCACAAATCCGTTGGGACCCGTTTCAATCTGTGTCAAATAAATGTAGCCATATTTTGCGCCTAAAAAGCCGGGGTCGCGCGTAATGTTGGGATACCCCATCACTACGTAGGAAGGCAGCGCTGCATCTTTGGTGCCTAACTCTTTGGACACAATGGAACCGATGGAAGGATACTGAATGGTCCCGCTAGGCATGCGGCCGGTGTGAACCAGATTTGACGCCGCACCGTGCTCGCTTACAATATCGTGCGATAGAGTTCGGATCAACGCGCAACGGTCCAGCAGCGGAGCAGTTTGCTTTAAATGTTCACATAGCTGGACGTTTTTGATAGCGGTGTTGATGGGGTTGTAGTAGGACCCGGCGATTTTCTTTCCATCACCTTTCCGTTTGGGGTCGAACGTGTCGATGTGCGCCGCGCCTCCGCCAAGCCACAGCAGAATGCAGGCATCGGCCTTGCCTTTGGGTAATTTCACTGCTGCTGCTTGGCCGAACGCTGGGGCCAGTGCTGCGGTTTTGAGTAAGTCTCGGCGAGTAAGATTCATGATTAGGGGACCATCACAAATTCTGGAGAATTCACCATTGCCCACAAAGCATCTTCCAGCCGTTCCCGGAACTGAGGTTCCAACCGCGCCGTTGGCTTTGCACCCAATCGTAAGGCCCGTTCCTCTTCCATGCGAATCACGGTGGCTTCTGCACTCAAATGATTGGACCAGCTCACGCGATTATCGCTCTTCATAGTGGCGTCTATTTTAAGCGCTCCTTTCACCTTTCGTTGCGCATAAAGATCGCCCAGCAAATTGCCCATCACTCGTAACTCTTCCGCTGCCGGGGGCCTGGAAAGAACACGCAGGAACATTTCCGTCACCATTTTATTCAGAGGCACATCGGCCAACGCCAATTCCGTAAGTTCGCTATCGTCGGAAAGGCGCACCATGCGGGTACCTAAAATACCGTTAGCCAAAATCAACGTCTGCATAGGTGAAGGCGCATCGTCCCGTGACGTAGCTGCGTTCTGTCGCGACTGCCGCCAGCCGTAGGCCGACATTACATCGACGATGGATTGGGCAATGGGCAAGGCCAATGCAGGGCGGTCGCGCTCGTTGGAAAGCGCGGTCATTTGCCATGCTCGGGACGGCTTTCCTAAATTGAGGAACTGGTTCGGTGCGCGGTCCCCGGACGGATTCAAGTTCATATCTTCGCACTCATACACTTTGCCGGTGCCCAAGTGCAACGAATCTACTAATTGTTCTGCAGTCATGTTGCGACGAATGGGACCGGTGAACAGACGCCCCGCTGCGCCAGTGGCAATGGCAGCATCGGCTACAGGCTTGCGTTGATAGACGTGCGAGGAAAATATCAACCGGGCCACATGCTTTACGTCATAACCGCTCAACACAAATTCCCGCGATAAATAATCAAGCAGTTCCGGATGCGAGGCTTTGCCGCGTGACCAATCGTCGGCTGGTTCCATAAATCCAAGTCCCAGGTAGCGTTTCCAAATACGATTCACAATCACCTGTGGAAAGCGCTTATTTTCGGGAGAAATAATTAACGCAGCCACATCGTTGCGCGATGGAACGCTTGCCTGATTGGGAAGTATGCCTGTTTCCGAATGTTTGACCAGACTCGCAAACGGCCATTCCGGACCAATGGCCTGACCAGGTTTCAGCGCCACCACTACGGCGGGCTTTCTGCCGCCTTCAATCATGGTGACGGTAGAAGTTTTGGGAAGTTTCAAATCTTTCCCCTGCATCATAGCGGCAAGGCTGAAAAGATCTTTCTGTTTGAACGGATGAAACGGAGCATCGTGACAGCGGGCGCATCCCATCTTCTGCCCAAGAAATGCCTGAGCAACAATTTCAGCTTTGGCGGCCATTGGGGCATCATTCAAAGTAGCCTGGGCAAAGCCTGCCGGGCCCCCTTGATACGCTGAACCTTCCATGCTCAATAGCTCTGCAACAAAGCGGTCAAACGGAATGCCATCGGCAAAGGATTGATGAATCCACCAGCGGAATGGACCGGTATTGTTGAGGTCTGGCTTCAGAATTCCAGGATTTTCCGCAAGCACATCCTGCCAGTAAGCCACCCAATGATCTGCCCAACCGCTGGAGGCGATCACGCGTTCAATAGCTTTGGGTCGACGAAGCTTAGGGGCATCGGCAAGGTAGGCGCGAATCTCCGCAGGGGTTGGAATCACGCCGGTTGCATCTAACGACAAGCGCCGCAGAAATTCCAGATCGCCAGTGATTGCTGTGGGATGCGCGTTTTCAGATTCCAGACGCGCACCAATGAACCGGTCAATATCGTTGTTCACGGGCAGGCCAGCCTTCAAAGTGGGAACCACGGGACCGGCAGTGTTCAACAATGCAGATCGAATCTTATCGTGACGAGTTTTCCATTCCGCAGCTACAGCGGTACTGGCCAGGCGACGGCGCACAATATCGGCAGCATCATGACGCAGGTTGACGGCCACCACGTAACGGTCCCATGCCTCGTCTGTTAAGTAGGGTGCTGAAGGAGGTCCCAGCAATCGTTCCAACTGACCGATTGGTGCGAAGCTCACGGCCAACTCGCCAGGTGTAGGATACAAGCCACTGCCACCGATCACTGCCGTCAAAACGAATTTATGATTGCCTGCGGGAAGGGTTACGCGATAGATAACGTCCTGATGGGGATATTGCGCGGGTCGCAGTGGGGAATCTTCACGCACGGGTTGCGGAGGCACCGGATCGTCCCCAGTTTTGTTCGGAGGCTGCGCTTTGGATTCGGCGACTGCCTGTCCATCAATTTCTAAACGAGCTGCACCACGAGCTCGCAGGCGGAAACGATATTCCCCAGCAGTTAGAATTCGCTCATAGCTTGCCCGCAGACCAAATGGCGTGGAGCGATCCATAGGCAATGCGTTGCCAGAGAATTTTGTAGGGATGCGGACAAAAGCGAAGGCTGGTTCCTGATAGGTCTCAACGGGTTTGGCATCAGCGGGAGGAGCGAGCAGTTGCGCGGCGGTCAACTTTTCAAAAAGTTCAACCTTAATAGGTTGTGCCGTTAGGCCTGCAATGCTGGCAAATAACAATAAGGAACGAAGCATGAAACGAGGTCTCCAAAATGCTGACGATATTAACAATATCGCGTCGGAGGGTCCGAGTTCAACTTAGTTCTTATTGTCCGGGACATCCATAGCATGACCGGCGTGTGCGTTTTTGCCACGGCCACCGAAGCGGAACGAATAGCTTGCCAACCAAAGATTATCGGCAAAGGCCGCGTTGAGGATAAAGGGGTTGGCTTTCAGAATCATCGCAGTGGTGGAATGGGTTTGGTGAACATGCGCGAACGAGCGGAAATCATTGGCGGCCGCATAGAATTTCTGCCGGGTGAGCATGGC
>JAYWBH010000598.1:0-3835 GCA_043781815.1 Bryobacterales bacterium
TTTCTTAGGTGTGCATCCGTGGATCACTCCAAAGTTTTTCCCGACTCGCGCTTATTCGCCCGATACGAAAGCTGCGATTGTGATTCTGGATCGCTTCAAGCCTGCGGCTGCCCCTAAAGGTCAGGCGATTTATATTGAACCGCCCAGCGGCAGTTCCCCGGCAGGTGCGGCGAGTCCCATCACTGCGGCTATGCGGCTTTCCTGGCGCAATGAGCATCCGGTTGGCGAAGGTTTGCGGACGGGCGATGTACGGCTGGAACGGGGCGAATATTTCCCCGGCGCCATTGGTTCCACTGTGATTGCTGAAGCTGATGGCAAGCCGGTGATTGTGGCATTGACGGAACCAAATAGGGCAGTGGTGCTGGGCTTTCATCCTGCAAAATCGCAACTGCGCTATGAGTTGGCTGCGCCGCTTTTATTTGCAAACATTCTGAATTGGCTGGCACCGGAAGTGGCCCGCCAAAGAGAGTGGAATGGGGAAAGCATCGGTATGGTGCGGGTTGCCGTTGATAGCAATCTGAAACCAGAAAACATTCAGGTGTTGAACGAAGGTGGTGTGGCTTTGCCCTTCACACTGGTTGGCAACAAACTGCAATTTTTCGCTGGTGCGGAAGGCATGGTGCGAGTCATTACTGGTGGCAGGGAACAGGTGTATTCCTTGACTCTACCGGAGGTCGCCGAAAAACAGTGGGAGCCGCCTAAGACGGTGCGTCGCGGCTTACCTGGCAGGTTTTCTGGCGGGGCGAGTTCTTTCGATTTGTGGCAGTGGTTGGCGATGGCCGGTGGGCTGTGTCTGCTGTTTGATTGGCTGTGGTTTGGGCGAATTCGGTTGCATGCTTCCACTGCTGGACAGCAATCTATCGGCAGTTGGTTTATGGGGCAAGTGTCCTCCTGGAGGAAAGCCGGATGAGCTTTGAGCGACCGTGGTTCCTGTTGGCGGCACTCATTCCCTTGGCCTGGCTTGCCTGGGAATGGCGCAAGGGAAGACAGCGCACGTCACTGACTTTGAAGGCGCTGAGTTTCTGCTGTATCCTGCTGGCGCTGGCCGAACCTTCCATGGTGACGTCAGAAACAAAAATGGCTGTTTCCGTTTTAGTCGACACCTCACAAAGTGTTTCTGATGAAGGCTTGGCCAAGGCTTCAGCGGTTGCCAATCAGATACAAAAACAACGGGGTCGCAACTGGGTGAAGGTGATTCCGTTCGCTCGCAATTCACGTCGCGAGACTGCTTTGGAATTGGCCAAAGGTTACGACTTCAAACATAGCGATGGGGAATTGGGTCGTGGGACGAATCTGGAATCGGTTGTGCGGGAAGGCATGGCGGCAATGCCGGAAGGGTTGGTTCCAAAACTACTTTTGCTTACCGATGGGCATGAAAATAAGGGCAGCGTGGCTAGAGCCAGCTATCAGGCGCAACAACTGGGCGTGCCTATTGACACCATGGAATTGGCTGGCAGACCCAGGCCTCAGCTTCGATTGGATTCCGTGATTGTACCGGGCCAAGCCTATACAGGGGACCATTTCCCCATTGAATTGGTGGTGAGCGCTCCTAAAAAATCACTCGTAACTGTTGAAATTACTGCGGAAGGAAAGCTGATTGGATCGAAGCAGGCGACGTTGGAACCTGGGATAAATCATGTTCGTGTCAACGCCAGCTTGAACACTTCGGGCTCGGTGGATCTTACCGGCGTGATCCGCGCAGAAGGGCAGGGAGATGTACGCTTTGCTCGGGCAATTTCTCTGAGTAAGCCGCGGTTGTTGTATGTGTCACAAGATCCAGACGGGTCAGAAAAGCATTTGATGCAGGTTTGGAATTCATCGCAATTCACCATTGATCGGGTCCCGGAACTGACTGAAGGTAAGCTGGCCAATTATCAGTTGGTGGTGTTGAATAACCTGGACCTGGAAACTATGGCGCTGGATAAGAAAGCCAGCATGGAAGCCTACGTCAAACATGGTGGAGGCCTGTTGGTGATTGGTGGGGAACGCAATATCTACCTGGAAAATAAGAAAGAAGTGGATCTGTTGGAGCGTGCCTTGCCAGCGAAACTGGCCCCTCCAAGATCGCCAGAGGGGACCTGCGTGGTTCTAATCATCGACAAATCGTCTTCCATGGAAGGCCGCAAGATGGAACTGGCTCGCATTGCTTCTATTGGAGTGGTGGAAAATCTTCGACCCATTGATTACGTCGGCGTTTTGATTTTTGACAACTCATTCCAATGGGCCGTGCCGATTCGCAAGGCTGAAGACAGAACGCTGATTAAGCGATTGATTGCCGGAGTAACTCCCGATGGAGGAACACAAATCGCTCCTGCGTTGAACGAAGCCTATCGTCGGGCACTGCCGTTCAAAGCCACATTCAAGCACATTGTTCTGCTGACTGACGGCATTTCAGAAGAAGGCGACAGCATGAGCTTGTCGAAAGAAGCGGCGCTGAACAAGGTTACAATTTCCACCGTAGGATTGGGGCAAGACGTGAACCGCGCTTATCTGGAAAAGATTGCCAGCTACGCCAAAGGTAAAGCCTATTTTCTGAATGATCCGGCAGGCCTGGAACAAATTCTTTTACGCGATGTGATGGAGCATACAGGGTCCACGGCGGTGGAAAAAAGTTTCACTCCTATAGTTCAAAAGAAGGCCGAAATTTTGGACGGCGTGGGAATGGAATCGGCTCCAGCGTTGAAAGGTTATGTGAAGTATGAAGCCAAAAAATCGGCTGATCTGATTCTTGCGGTGGACCAAAAAGATCCATTGTTAGTACGCTGGCAGTACGGTCTGGGCCGATCAGCGGTGTTCACTTCCGATGCGAAGAGCCGCTGGGCTGAGGCTTGGGTTTCCTGGAACGGGTTCGATAAATTCTGGCAAAATGTGGCGCGAGATCTTTTGCCACATGCGCAGGATGCTGAAGCGAATTTGGAATTGGATCCGATAGCAGGTGAATTGGTAGCCACCTATAAGCTGAGCGGCAATACTGCTGAACCGGGCACGCTTCCCAACCTATATGTTTTTGGGCCAGAGAATTTCCGCCAGCCTATTGTGTTGACCAAGGCGGCAGGCGGGTTGTATCGGTCTCGCATTTCTATTGGCGAACGTCAGGGCATGTTCCGCGTTCGATCTCTTGAAGATTCCAAGCTGTTTCCTGAGATTGGATATTATCGGCAGGAAGAAGAGTTGAACGATTTCGATTCCAACCCCGGTTTGTTGAAACAGATCAGTTCGTTCACCAATGGGCGATTCAATCCTTCGATTGATCAGGTTTTCACTTCCAGTGGGCGCAGCGTCAACGCTGTTATGCGCTGGTGGCCAGGACTACTGGGCTTGGCGATTGCGCTGAACCTGATTGAATTGATTGTTCGCAAAGTGCGTGCGATCCGGTCTGAGCGGGCGTATAATCAAGCGAAACAGTTTCAGGAGGCTTGAGCTTATGTCGAACCGTAGAAAATTCCTGCAGGTTGCAGGGTCAATACCGATTGCTGGCGCATTCACTGCGGCAGGTGCCACTGGGCCGCAAAAGGGTCGCGACTATTTCAAGGAACTAGGCGTGCGCACTATGATCAACGCCGCTGGCACCTACACTGCGTTGACTGCATCGTTGATGCGTCCAGAAGTGATGGATGCCATTAACTATGCATCGAATAAATTTGTTCGTTTGAATGAACTGCACGACGCTGTAGGCCGTCGCGTTGCTGAATTGTTGCAGTGCGAAGCGGCGATGGTTCCCAGTGGTGCTGCGGCTGCGTGTCAAGGCAAAGTAGAAATGTCCTAATCCCAGCAAAGTAAGAATGTCCGGTTTTGACCGAGTGTTCCGGAGTTGGATGTTAGGTTGAATGAGTCC
>JAYWBH010000599.1:0-3828 GCA_043781815.1 Bryobacterales bacterium
CGACGCGCAAGCTGTGCAAGATTACCGGTACCAACCAAAGTGGATTGTGCGTTGAGCCATACAGCAAAACGGCTGAGTTCTTCTGGTGTGAAGTACAAACCGGCAGATTCGCAAATACCTTCTAACCCAGCGTTGAGTAGCCCTTCGTCGCGTGGCGTCAATGCTTTCAACTTAGTCATTGCATCTTCAAAACGACGCAGCTTAGCCATTGCTGATGTGTATTCGCGAATTGCCTGATTAGCGTTTGCCGATTGCGCGATTAATGGAAAACCAGCTTCCCAAAGTGGGATGGCTTTTTCAGGTAAGTTCCAGGCGGCAAGATCTCTGGCAACCATAAAGTAGTTGTCAGCCGCAGCAGGGCGACCATCTACATACGCCTGTTTTAGAATCTTTTCTGCTTCATCACCACGACCTTGGCGCGCACGCACTTGTGCTGCATTCTCTAGCCAGGAAGCATTTTTATAACTGAGGTCGTATAGTTTCGTATATGTGGCGGCAAGGTCATCCCAACGTCGTAAACGTTCTTCGATGCTTGCCTTGGCTGTCCAAAGGTCCACGCGCTCTGGGCGAATCTTCAAGGCCCGTGTGTATGCGTCTAGCGAGGCAACCTGATTTTCCCAAGCTGTTTCCAAGCGTGCCGTAACAATGGGCCAACGATGATCCCGAGGGGAATCTGTTTCGGCCTTGGCGTAGAAACTTTTGAGACGTGGTGTTTGACTGCGCGCAGAGGCATACTGGGCGGCCTCTGTGGCAAGTGCAAGATCATCGGGGAACTGATTGATCAATTGGATGTACTGTTCAGTAGCCCCGGCGAAATCATTCAAGCGAGTGAGGGCTGGAATTAGATTGCGACGAAAACTGGCGATAAGGCCGGGATTGCCTTTGGCCTCAGTAATCTTCAGTTGATAAAAAGTAGCCAAGCCACGGCTATCGTTTTGCCGGGACAACAGGTCGGCCTTGGCGGCGACGAACCGCGCATCGAGTGGATTGGTGGACAAAAGACCATCGGTGATTCTTGCGGCAAGTGCGTACTGATTGGATCGGGAAGCCTTATCCACGGCCTCCAAACGAAGATCGGTTGCTAAGCCGGGCCAAGCTTTTGCAGATGCTTCCATCAGAATATTTACGGCGCGCTCAAAGTTCTTATTGCGCCAATTGGAATCGACGGACGCTCTTACAACGCCTAGCAGCATCGGATTTTCGCGATACAAACTATCCATGGAATTTGCAGCGGCAGCGGTGCGACCCAAATTTTCTTCCAGACGGGCTTTCTGCAATCGAAGTCGAAGCTTTTCCAGCGGATCATCGTTAAGCGCCACCTGTCTATCCATGAGCATCAATGAGACTTCATCGAAACCTTTTTCGTTGGCCAACTGTTTCAATTGGTCCAGCACTTCCCAATCAGTTGTGCCTGCGGCTGTGACAGTTGCTAATTTCAACAAATCATCGCGACGCGATTGCGAATCAAGCAGGCTGGCGCGCAGATTGAGAGCAGCAACAGTTGTGGTGGCAGGGTTGTTCACTGGTTGCGATGTGGCGGTTTCAATGGCATCACGCAACTGTGGACGCCTTGCCAGCCGTATCAAACGATTACGAGAATTGATGTCTTGATCGAACAGAGCAGCTTGTCGATATTCGGTGATGGCTTTGGGAAGGTCACCGCTATTTTCGTAAATAGCACCAGTTTCAAATCCAAACATGGCTGGCGAGTTGGAACGTTTCCGACCTTCCGCCATCAAGCGCAAGGCATCGTCGTACTGGTAGTAATCCCAAAATACTGTGGCTGCATTCAAGTACAGTTCGCTACGCCCTGGCGCGGCCAAAGGCATTTTGCTCCATACAGGCTTGGCTTTGTAGAACCATTCCCGATCCGCACTGATCTCACCAAGCGTGGTGGCAATGGATTCGTCGGTAGGGTGGGCGCGTTGCAATTTCTCCTGCATGGAAAGGGCTTTCAATACAAGCGGTGGATCGAATGCGGAGAGCGAACGGTGAACAGAAACAGATCGACTGACAAGATCAATATCTGCTGGTTGCTCTTCAGCAAGCGCGGCCAGTAGCGGAGCTGCAGTCTCAAAATGGGATCGCCATGATTCGCACTCGGCCATCCATTGCAAGGCCGCAGGGTTGGACTTCACCAGTTCAGCAGGCTGGGCGGGGTTGGCTGTGCGCAAGGCGGCCAGTTCTGTTTCCAGCTTTCCAGTACGAGACAAATATGCAAAGAATTGATCACGAAGAGTTGGATCGTAATGCCAGTGGGCGCGTATTAGTTTTTCCCATGCAGCGGGGTTTGCAGTCCCGTTGGCAGTGTAGGCTGACATCAGATTTTTTACAAATTGCATGTGATGCGGAAAGCGTTGGCTGGCATATTGGTTGACTTGCAGGAACAAGCGGGAATCCAAATTGCCACCTTCAAAGCTTTGCGCAAAATAACGTTCCAGGTCAGTGCCGGAAAACACTTTGGCCACTTGACCGGTAAGTTCGGCGACTTTTTGATTTTGCTTTTGACGAAGCAGAAAGCGAGCAAACCGATGGTGCCAGGAGGTGTCCTGGAACTGCGTTAGAGCGCGGCGGTAGATAGCTTCGGCATCAGCAGCCAACTTGTTTTGTTCAAAAAATGCGGCTAACCGTTCATATAAAGCGGGGTCATTGGGATTGCGATCTAACTCACGCCGATAGAGAG
This sequence comes from Bryobacterales bacterium, assembly GCA_043781815.1. Taxonomy (GTDB): domain Bacteria; phylum Acidobacteriota; class Terriglobia; order Bryobacterales; family Bryobacteraceae; genus JANXSF01. The sequence continues at coordinate 2,684 of JAYWBH010000599.1, forward strand.
CCAGCGCATCGGGAAGCCGGTTCAATGCAACGAATCGACCGACGTATCGGTCTAGCACGCGCACATAATCTGGGGACCTTGGCGACTGCGGTTTGCCATCGGCAATGGTACCGAGTGGGCGATTTCCAGCCTTTGTTGAAAGCTCTTTCAACAAGTTTTCATAAATTCCAAATTCAGCAGAAGTATCTTTTTTGGCGGCATAGGAGCTTGCCATTAACAGCGAGATTGGAACCCGCTGCGGGCTATCAGAAAATGAGTTCAAGAACAAGCGACCACGAGTGAGCACGCTTTCCGCTGCTCCATGGCGACCATAGGCTTCAATTAATTGGGCATGCAGATCGGCTCGGGAAGTGGAGTTGGGGAAACGCTTATCTAAAAGAGCAATCAGTTCGGCTGCTTTGGCATGGTGAAAGTAGGCCACTGCTTTGTCTTCCTGCTGACTCATTTCCATGTCGAGACTTTGGCCATTGAGCAACAGGGAAAGAATTCCGTTCCAGAAACCAGGATTCGGATCCATTGACCCGATGTCGCGATATAAGGAGAGATCACCTTGACCGAATCGAATTGGTTGATCGGCGGAATCAACCAGGAGGCGGGTTAGGTTCACCAGTGCGCGTTCGGAATTGGAATCCAGTGCGTATTCAGAATAAAGTAACTTGGCTGCTTCCGGGACATCGCCGGCTGCTTCGAAATACTGGGCGAGAAAATGCAATTCATCGGCAGTCCAAGTGAGCTTGCGATTTTCTTTGCGCTGACGATATTCAAGAAGAATGCGACGGCCAGCGGCTAAGTTACCTTGCTGTTGATAGTAATAAAAAAGGCGAGCAACGGGTTCAATACTTCCTGGTTCCGCTTGCAACTGATTGCGGGCTGCAGCTAAAAACTGGCGCTGCGATTTAGTCTCTTTGATCAGTTGAAAGTAGTCATAGACAAGGGTTCCATCCCAATCTGGACGAAACGCTTTTTCGTATAGAACAAGTGCCGTCTGCCCGGAACCACGGGCGCGTTCCAAGCGTGCACGAAACCGAAGCAGGCCAGCTTGATCATTTGGAAATGACTTTTTATACGTGTCAGCCAAAGTGGAATATTCAGTCCAACTTTGTTGCAGCAGCAGGAAGTCGGCGAAGGTTGCGTAAGCGCTTGCT
>JAYWBH010000600.1:0-3821 GCA_043781815.1 Bryobacterales bacterium
GTTCCGTGGGGACTCTGTCGATCTCACTGCTTGCGGAATTTCTTTGTTCAGTTAGTAGCTGGCCCAGATCCATTTGCATTTCACTTATGTCAGCTTCGCACATGCTTCAGGCTTGCGGTCAAACCTGGATTCAGCCGCTGGCAAGGGAATGATTATTTTCAGATGGAGAGTTTTTGGAGGCGCGGGTCGGAATTGAACCGACGAATAAGGGTTTTGCAGACCCTGGCCTTACCACTTGGCTACCGCGCCTTGCTCGAATGAGTCTCATTTCACTTTACGGGAGAGCGGGTTTCCCAGTCAAGGAACTAAGTCCCGAAACTACAGATAATAGTACTTTTGACGGGTAATTTCGACCATAGTGCACCGTTTGGTGGGCAATTTGCATTCGATCCTCATCTGCAATCGATCCGCCCATGTTCAAGTTCCTATCAAAACGGGGGAAATTGCTGGAGGAAACTTCTACTCGAATTCTGTGCCCGGGCAGAAAAACATTGCTGGTCACCCCAGCTTCAATCACTAATTTGTATATTTTTCCAGGCTTCGCCAGTTCCGGCTTGGTTAAGGAATCGCGGTAGCGCACACGCAGAATTCCATCGCATAAATTGCGCGCCATTCCGTTGGGAAACACATCCACCAACTTAGCGGTGAAATCGGTATCCGGGGCTGTCGAATTCGCATACAGAACTACTGTCACCGGCCCGGTTACCTCCATTTCTTTTTTCAGAATGTCGCTGTTGTACACCAGCACGTCCTGCCTTCTTTCCACTGTCCGTTGATCCTTTGGACCCCAAGGAAAAATCGCTGGAGTGCAACAAACCGCCCCACCCAGTGTCGGCACAGGGCTGGACGGGTCGTAGTCAAAGGAATCCAGATGATCCACGATAGGGGTTCGATACGTCAATCGCCCCCCGCCTTCCAGCGTATTGGCGGCTTTCTTGCTGGATAAATAGAACGACATTGGACGGGCACTTTTCACCGGCCATTCTGCCTCCTCACGCCACCGATTTCGACCCATCACAAACAACCGCAATCGAGGCCCCGGAAATGGTTTTGTCTGGTTGGGTGTTTTCATCCAATGGTTGAACCAGTCCAGTTGTAACTTGGAAATAGGCAAGGAAGATTCAGATCCAAACGAAACACCTTCAAAGGTTGTGCTCATGCTGTGAGGCCACGGCCCAATGGCCGCATATGCATTCTTGCCAGCCTTACGCAGCAAGGAGAAAGCGTCCAAATCTCCTTCCACAAAATTGTCGTACCAGCCACCCACACTGAACACAGGAATCTTCATTTGATCCAAATGTTCCCGAACACTGCGCTTCTTCCAAAACTCATCGTAGGTGGGATGATCCAAAACCGGCTGATAGTAAAGCTTGCTAATTTGACCAGTGGCGGCCATGTCCGCCACACGCAATGGCAGAGTCCGGACATAGGTTGAAAAATCCACCGGAACACGGCCCGGCGCACGAAGATTGGCCGCCATCCAAGATAGCCGATTCCCCAATTTAACGGCACCACCACGGGAATAGAACCGATCACGATAATCGTCATTGCCAGATACAATCGGAAAAATCGCCTTCAAGTGAGGATTGTTTCTGAGCGCCAATTTCCACTGCACAATGCCCAAATAGGAACCGCCCACCATCCCCACTTGGCCATCGCTCCAATTCTGTTTGGCGATCCATTCCAGCGTGTCCTCACCATCTGGCTCTTCCTGATCATGGGGGGCAAAAATCCCATCGGATTCATACCTTCCCCGCACATCCTGCACCACCACGGCGTAACCATTTTGCAGGAATAGACGATACCCGCCAGCAATCCCTTTGCCTTTGTTGTAGGGGGTTCTGATAAGGATTGTGGGCACTTTAGCGGAACCCGCAGGACGAAACACGTTTGTGCTCAGTCCAATTCCGTCTCGCATAACAACTTTCACGGTCACCGACAAATTCGCCGGGCTGGGTTGACCAAAACAGCACAATGTAACAGCAAGGGCGATAAATACAATTCTCATAAGCAGTCCATCAGGATATCAGAATGTCTTTATATTTCCGCGCCACATTTTCAATACTGTGATGTTCCCCAATATGTTCAGCCGCCCGTTCTCCAATTTGTCGTCGATGTCTGGGGTTCGCCGCCAAATACAGCATGTACTCCACCAGCAAACATTCTTCCCCGGCATTCACCGGCAGCTTCAGACAAGTGCCATCGGGAAAGGCCGCGTTCTCGGGGCAGTCGGTCACCATCACAGGCTTTCCCATCCCCATCAGGCGGATGGTGATTCCCGAAGTCTCACCCGCCGAAGGATAACGAAGATTGATGCCCGCATCCACCGCCTGGCACAGAGCGAAGAAATCACGCTCAGGTGTGTGGCCAACGCGCACAACACCGGGCTGGTTACCCCACCTGACCAGGGAACGTTCCATATCAAGCGATCCAGCCTGTCCTGCCAGCAAAAGATAAATCTGCGGGTTAATCATACGAGCCTGTTCAAACGCCCGCATCACCACATTCACCCGCTTCGCTTCCCGTAAATGTCCAAACACGCCGAAGATACAATTGCCCGATGAAGTGGCCCCCCAACTGGCACGTAGCCTTTCCACAAGCACTCCGTCCACGGCTCCCGGTGGTTCATACAGGTGAGGAATTTCCTCAATTCTGACCAGCGGAGCATGGGCCCTCACAACCTCGGCTGCGGCCTGATTGTGAACAACAACGCATTGTGCACTTTCCGTGATCCGGCGCAGCATCGGATAGTCAAAGTAGCTTGCATCGGCACCGGATCGACGCCGATTTTTCCATAAATCCTGCGCCAGTCCACGCGTCCATTCGCCGTAGTTGTAGACAAATTCTTCCACGTATTGCTCTTCGGAAAGTAAGCCTAAATAAAAGTGATTCAGCACCGCATCATGAATCACAACTACACCCGGTCGCTCCAACGCTACCCGATAAATTTCCCGATGCAAGGGGTTATTTCCAATGTGATAAATACAGCTTCCGCTGGGCGTGCGGGGATTGATTTCCAATTCCACCAACTGCCCCAAACACTTCACCAGCCAGTTGGAATAATCGGCCACTCCACTTAACGCCGGGGGCATTGGTGAGTAGTAGGAAACTTTCACGGCTTTTTACGCTTGCCGAACAACGCCGTTCCTACCCGGACATCGGTGGAACCTTCTTCAATAGCCACTTCCAAATCATTGGACATGCCCATGGATAGCCGCGTTAGTTTCAACTGTTCGCCAAGTTTCCGCAGCCGCTCAAAATAGGGTCGCGCTAACTCCGCATCTTCCGACCAGGGAGGCATAGTCATTAAACCCAGTAACCGTAAATTCGAGCAGGCTTGAATTGCGTCGACGACTTCATTCAGATCTTGGGGAAGCACTCCATGCTTTGCTTCTTCGTCAGACAACTTCACTTCCACCATCACGTCCAGGGGCGCACCGGCAGCATCTAATCGCTGTGCCAATTTGACACTATCCACAGTCTCAATCACCTGAAACATTTCCGCTGCTTTGGCCGCTTTGTTCGATTGCAGATGGCCGATCATGTGAAAGTTGGCACCCACCAAATGCTTCACCAGCGGATGTTTCCCCTCAAATTCCTTCACATAGTTTTCCCCAAACTGGCGCAGGCCAACATCGTACGCATCTAAAATAGCTTCCACAGGGAATACCTTGGTTACCGCAATCAACGATACGTCGCTCACCGGTCTGTGCGCCCTGGCTACGGCCTTTGCAATGCGTTCCCGAACTTGGTCCAAATTCTGTTGCAGGCTCAAACTACTATTCTAATGACTTCAAAGCTATACTTAAGAAGAATTTGAG